>NZ_JAMPKJ010000015.1 GCF_039962115.1 Funiculus sociatus GB2-C1
CAAGAATTTCCCATTCTGCATCAGTGAGGCTGCTGGAATACTTCATACTGCTTAGATTCAAGGGTTGGGTGTAGCTTAATTCAGTCCCCTAAAGATGTCAAATGGGTTCTATAAAAGATTTCACACAAATCCTAGTACCATAAGTTGCTCTATTTTTTTAGCAACCATTTCTAGAAGTAGCGGCCGACTACTGTTAATAAAAAAGTGGTCGCCGGGAAGCATTTCTAGGGAAAATAAAGAACTTGTTTGCACACTCCAGCTTTCAATCATTTCTGGTGTCTCTCCGGAATCTTCTATTCCACCAAAGGCAGAGATAAAACAATCAAGGGGAGGTTCAGTTAGGTAAGTATATGTTCCACAGATTGAAAAATCGGCTCGCAAGATGGGCATTAACAGTTGCATCAATTCATAATGTTCTAGCACCTGTTTGGGTGTACCATTCAATTGACGTAGCTCTGACAAAAATTCAGGTTCTGGTAGCGTATGAATTAAAGGATTTCGATCGGGTATCTGAGGCGCACGGCGACCCGAAATGAAGAGATGATTTGGGGTTGGCGCTTGCTCGGAGCGGAGTTTACGAGCCAGTTCAAACCCGATCAGCGCACCCATACTGTGACCGAAAAAAGCGAAGGGAATATCCAAATAGGGATGGATAATTTCTGTTAGTGTCTCGACCAGAGGTGAGAGATGAGTAAAGGGTGCTTCCTTAAGCCGATCTTCTCGACCAGGGAGTTGAATAGTACAAACTTCTATGTACGATGGTAAGCTATTCGACCATGTGCGAAAAATTGAAGCAGCGCCTCCAGCATACGGGAAGCAGAATAAGCGAAAGTATGCTTGTGGATTCGGATTAGGACATCTAACCCAAGAATTAAAAGTTGGTGTAGTCACAATTGGCGGTGTTACAGATACGTCTCCAAGCCACTAGAACGGAGCGATCGCTTTATAGTCGCTGCGACTTAACTGCGGCTATCGCTGGACTGCTGAGCAGGGTTCTGTTGTAAAAACTTGCAAAAATACTATTTGTCGTGGTATTTCAATTTATAGCATCGCTACAGATAGTGCTTGAAAAATTTTTGGCAATAGAGTTCTGAAAGCCCTCAACTGCCCGCGCCACACCGTCTTCTGACCGAATCTGCTGGCTCAAGGCAGCCACGCGAGCCTGCATGGTCTTGTCACTGGTAGCGGTATGGATAGCGTCTGCTAACCGCTCTACAGTCAGCTGTTTTTTCGGAATCGGTGGCGGTCCTACCCCTAAATCAGCAACCCGCTGCCCCCAAAAGAAGGTTTCACCAAAGGAGGGTACGATGATTGAGGGTAAACCAGCACGCAGACCAGCAAACGTTGTCCCCGAACCGCCATGATGAACCATAGCCGCCATTTGCGGTAAGAGCCAGTCATGGGGAGCCGAGTCCGATGTGACACACAACACCTGATCTGACAATTCAGGATTGCTCAGACCCCCCCACCCCATATCCAAGATTGCCCGCACTCCCGTAAGAGCTATTGCTTCCAGCACCAACTTTGTCAGCGCTTCCGGGTTACGGTCAATTATACTGCCGAAGGTGACATACACCGGGGGTGAACCAGCAGCTAGGAAATCAACGAGATCGGCTGAGGGCTGCCAGTCCGGTGGGCGATCCAGAAACCAGTAGCCGGTAACGTACACCCAATCGGGCCAGTCCGGCGGCTTGGGAAGCACGGCAGGGCTGTAGCAGTAGAAAGTGGGCGACTTATAGAACCAACTAGGGACTGTGAGCGGCATGGGGGGCAGATTCAATGTTTTTTGCCGCCACTGGTTAACCGAAGACCGAATGGATTGCCAGACAAGTTGCTGAAACAAGATGTAGGTTAGCCAGTTGTAGGTGCCGCCCAAACGCAGCCCGGTCGGGGCCCAAGGAATGGGGAAAGCACGAGTCTGGGTTGCTGGATTAGTCCATGCGCTGTAAAATGGCACGCCCAATTTTTCCGCGATATGGTAGCCCGCGATCGCCAGTGGCATACTGATAATCGCTTCCGCTCCCTGACAGGCACGCCACGAGTCAGCTAGTAAGTCTTCCATGATCGGGCCGATGAAGTTACCGATAAAGTTGCGTGTGAAGCGAATGGTGTTGCGACCGGATTCTGAAAAAATGACTTGCCCCTCTTCTGTTGCAAACAATTCCTTGAGATTGCCAGCCAAGGGGGCGAAGTCTAGCCCCTGGCTACGCACAAAATTCTCAAAGATGGCATGGGTGGCCAAACAAACTTTATGACCTGCCGCTTGCAACCCCAGCCCTAGAGCTACGTAAGGTTGTACATCACCACGCGAACCAATTGTCAAAATCGTGATGTGCATATTTCCTCCTAGTTATTAGCACGGTTGGGACACTGGGACAATTACGGTTGCTCCTTAAATAAGATTGAGTTAGTCAACACATCTAAAACACCTCCGTCATAATTACTGAATTTTTATAAAACTAGTGAGTCGTGCTGTTGATCGTAACGAGTTGACCATCTTCCATATGAACAATACGGTCAGCAATATCAAGAATGCGATTATCGTGAGTCACCATGAGAACAGCACACCCCTGTTCCTTAACCAATTGCTGCATGAGTGTCACTACGTCTCGACCCGATTTACTATCCAAAGCGGCAGTAGGTTCATCAGCTAGAACCAGCTTGGGATGACACACTAAAGCGCGTGCGATCGCTACCCGCTGTTTTTGTCCTCCTGATAGATTTTCTGGATAGTAATTAATCCGGTTCCCCAACCCAACAGCCTCAAGTGCATCTGCTGATTTTCTACGTGCTTCGAGAATAGGAACATTTTCATGTAATTTAATAGACATTTGTACATTTTGTTGAGCTGTTAATGAGCGCAGCAAATTGTGAGATTGGAAAATATAACCAATATGGCGACGGATTTTGATGAGTTGTGCATCACTGGCTCCCCGAATCTCTTGGTCAAGAACTTTAAGGCTTCCTTCATCAACAGAGCGCAACCCCCCAATCAAAGTCAATAAGGTTGTTTTTCCCGAACCAGAGGGCCCCGATAAAATAACTATTTCTCCGGTTTTGACTTCTAAATTGATATTAGACAAAACTCGTTTGCGTAATGCTCCATTACCAAAGTAATGATTGAGATACTTAATAGAGACAATAGATTTTTGATCCATTAGCTTTCTAGAGTTTGTATGCGTAAATCTTTAAAAAATATCTGCTGGATCTGTACTACGCAGTCTCCGGACAGCAATAAAACCAGAAATAGCACACATCACTATTGTCAATAGCAATACTATTAAAGCTCGGTCATAGGTCATTGCAATAGGTAAAAATGTAGCATTTTTAGTTAAATCGTACAGCCCTAGTGAAAGAGCAAATCCAGGGATATAACCTAAAACTGCAAGAATAATGGCTTCTTGGAAAACAACTAATTCTAAATATAAGTTTTTATATCCCATCGCTTTTAAAGTCGCGTATTCTGAAAGGTGATCGGAAACATCTGTATAAAGAATTTGATAAACTATAACTGTACCAACAATGAATCCCATTCCTACACCTAAAGTAAAGATAAAACCAATTGGTGTACTTGTTTTCCAGTAGCTTTTCTCAAAATCTACAAAACCTTGATGGGTTAAAACTCTAACATCTTTAGGTAAAGTAGCTTCTATCTGCTTAAGAATTTTTTGAGCATCAGCATTAGGTTTAAGCTGAATAAGTCCAATATCGATTTCTCCTAATTTACGATCTCTAAATAGATCCAAAAAATTTAAATCATTCACGATTACATTTCCATCAGCTCCAAAAGAAGGACCTAGTGTAAATAAACCAACAACGTTGACTCTTCTCCCGCCTAATTCGGTAGTAATGAGTTTACCCTGCTCAAATTCTGGAGCAATAGATCCATACTCTTGACGAGAAGCTCGATCGAACAAAATATTTTCACTAAGTTTAAGCTTATCTATATTCTGGGCGACTTCCGGCAATTTAAAAACAGAATCTCCTGGTCGAAAGCCATAGACATATATGGCTCGAAAGGTTCCATCTTCAGGATTTCTCCAATCTCGAAAGCCAACATATATAGGGCTAATAGATTCAACGCCATCAAAGCTCAAAACTTGATATAAACGTCGCCAAGAAAAAGTTCTCGTATAACCCAGAGACTTAGAACGAGTGCTGAGCAAAACTAAGTCGCCTTGCAAACTCTGATGTAGTCGTGTAGCGCTATCATAGAGAGCAGCTTGAAATCCTAATTGCATAAACATGAGAATAACGGCAAAAGCAATGCCTGCTAAAGCAACCAGCAGACGAAGTTTTTCTCTAGTTAGTTGCAGCCATGCTAAAGGTATATCAAACATTATTGCTCTGGTTTATTAAGAGGAAAATTTATTAATAGTTTTATTGTTTTCAGGGGCATCTACATATCAATTACTACATTAACCTGTAAATTGGTTAAAGCTGAAACTCTTTGGCTATCCGCTGGGTTTAGACTAATTTTTACCTCAACAATTCTCCGATTCACGTCGGCGGTGGGGTCGGTACTTAAGACATCTTGTGGATTAACCTGTAGCCCGATTTGAGTGACTGTTCCGGATAAATTGCCTGGGAAAGCATGGCTAGTAATAGTAGCTTTTTGCCCAACTTTTACTTTGCTAACATCTAATTCATAAACCTCTGCAATTACATTCATCTGATCTGTTTGTCCCAAAGCAACAATGCCTTTATTACCAGCTGTCTCTCCGGGTCTGGTATTAATTTTTAAAATTTTTCCCTCTATAGGCGCTCGAATATAGGCTAGCTCTGAATCTGCTTTAGCTTTCTTCACATTGGCAAGCGCTCTATCAATTTCAGCTTGAGCAGCTTGCACATCTGTAGGACGAATCTCAGCCATTTGATTTAGAGTTGCTTGAGCAGCTTTTATTTGCTGTTGAAAAGTTGATTGAATCCGGTTTTGATTAACTTGGGCTTCATTTAGCTGCTCTTGTGTCGTTTTCATGAGCAGCTGCTTGCTATCTAATTGTGAAGCTGTAACTGCACCGCTTTGGAACAATTTATCATAACGTTGGTACTCGATTCGAGCGTTGTTAAACTGAGCCAAAAGCCGCGCGATCGCTTGGTCTTGAGCGGCTTGTTGTCCAGCCAATTCGGCTTCTAAGCCTTCAATAGTCGCTTTTTGAGCTTCCAATTCTCCTGTTTTGGCTCCAGCCTTTACTTTAGCAAGATTGGCTTGAGCGACTTTGACATCTTCTAAAGCCAGTTTTACAGATGTTTGGAGATTTTCCAGGCTATCCAAAATAGCGATCGCTTGTCCTGTTGTAACTTTATCGCCTTCCTTGACTAAAAGTTTGGCAACTCGACTTGCTCCCAATCCATTAAGAGCAGTAGGCGCAGACAAGTAAACTACTTCCCCTTCTGGTCTTAAATGTCCTAAAGCAGAAACGGCTTTATTTGTGGGAGCGATCGCTACAGGATTTGATAAGGAGGCGGACTCACTGCGTTGGAATCTCAATACATATTGTAAAGCAGCTCCGCTAAGGGCTAAAGCTGTGACAACTGTAGCAATGATAGTCCATCGTCCTGAAGGCTTCAAAAAGGGTTTATTTTTTGAAATAGAATCAGGCTTCATAGTTTATTGACTGCTTCTCCATTGCTCCAATTTCTCAACCCTGGCGCGAAACTCATCTTAAACCGCCAGAAGCTTATTGTCTTAATTGGAATGAGTCAATTCAGGAAATATCCGATGTGTGGTTATCGTTCATAAAGACAGACCTCTAGACGAACAAGAGAACACTTCACAAAACTCAAGGTAAACGTATCTATAATTCTGTGGAAAAGTGCATCCCGCTTTTGTCACCCACACCCTCAAGAGTGAGACGACACCTATCGTCCGCTGAGGCGGACTTAAGACATAGCCTGCTAGTCACGGCGAGAGTTTGTTCGCCCTTGACTTTATTTGTCAGGTGTTTATAGCCATATTCAGCTTCATTGACTCATGAGATTTTGCGGTTCAAAGATTAATTGATGCAACTCACTCGTTCAATGAGGCTTTTATCCAGGCAAGTGACATACATTACTATGACTTACTGCGTGATTTTATCAGGCTAGTCTTTACAAGATGGAGATTGGACGAATGACCGATATAGTAGCGCTCCAGGTAAGTGAGTTAGCCGCGCAATTGCTTATTCTTGGGGAATTTTGGGGATTTATAGCTCATCGTTGAGTTCTATACTAGAATGCCAATTTAGTTTTTTCAAGTAGTCTTTGCTACTTTTTTCAGATGAAGTTGATAAAAAAGCCGAAAACCTACTTGCCAAATGAATGAAAATATATCAAAAGGATGATGCAAATAATAATTTTTGCTGAAACTCCGAACCTTATGCTCTCCTCGAAGCTAGTTTTTAGCTTTTTTCTTTCTCCAGATAGTTAGTTACAAACTTTGCTGTTAAACACTTCTATCCTTTCTCTAGTACTCTGATGTATCCATAACAACATACTTATTTAACATTGAGTATGCCTTTGGGCTGATCCAGTAGAAACACGTAGTCATTTATGTTGTTTTGATGAAGTTGCGAAAAACAACTAGACATATTTATGAAAAGTATGCTAGCTTTCCGTTAGAAAATCGCCAAAAGATCCATTTTCAACAAAGTGTTCCGAGCCTGAGAGAGGGCAAATAAACTTTTCTCTAACCGCCAAAACTTGCAACTCTACATGAGATGTTTTTGATTGTAAAAATATCTGAAACCTTAGTAATGTCGAGTATTGCAGACTTATGAACAAGCAAAAAATACCAAGTGTCTGGCTTTCATCTTGGGTATCAAGGGTTACATATTTGATGAGATTTACAGTATGTTTCTCAAGAAAGTCTATCTAGAAAATGTTTTTTTGAGAATCGTTCAAAGGTCGAAAGCTTTTTGATTTCCACTGTTATCTGTCTGTACAGGTAACAAATATAAACTATAAAAATCTAGCTTCAGCGAAGTAAAGAGCTGAATGAATTAGTTTTTATAGAAACTTGGATAAAGTATATTTATTGAACAAATAAATATTTACTGAATTTTTGGGATAACCTGACAGGAGAGTAAACAAAGTTACGGTTTTTTCAATAGAAAATTAGGTTGATTCGGTGAATTGTCCCTAAAGGAAATGAACTGATATCCATAGGGAAGCAGGTATTTGAAGATATTCTTAGGAGTACGGAATGACTACTTGTTTAGATTATTCGACGGACATCGGGCATGAATTTTCGACTTTGGTAGACCTGCTGGACTACAGAGCGAAAAATCAGCCAGACTCTACAGCTTATACCTTTTTGCAGGACGGAGAAACAGAAGCTGTTACGCTGACATACAAAGAATTGGATCGACAAGCGCGAGCGATCGCATCTCAACTTCAGAGCCTGGATGCCCCAGGTTCTCGTGCTTTGCTGCTTTATCCACCAGGTTTAGAGTTCATTGCTGCCTTCTTTGGGTGTTTATATGCCTCTGTTGTAGCTGTCCCAGCATATCCACCAAGGCGCAATCAGAATATGTCCCGATTGCAAGCGATCGCATCTTCTTGCCAAGCAACAATAGCCCTCACAACCATATCCTTGTCTGGCAGCATAGAAGATCGCTTTACCGAAGATGCAGAATTCGGCAGATTGCAGTGGCTAGCCACAGATAACATCAACAGCGACCAAGCCCAGACATGGCAGAAACCAGGCTTGGGCCAGAGTACCCTAGCTTTTATTCAATACACATCAGGCTCTACGGGTACGCCCAAAGGAGTCATGATCACTCACGGCAACCTGTGGCACAACTCCGCCTTGATCCATCAGAGTTTCGCTGATACGCCCAACTCTCAGGGCGTAACCTGGCTGCCGTCCTACCACGATATGGGATTAATTGGGGGAGTGCTGCAACCCCTATATGTTGGCGCGCCGATGGTTTTGATGCCAGCAGTAGCGTTTATGCAAAGACCCTTCCGCTGGCTAGAAGCTATTTCCCGCTATAAAGCGACTACTAGCGGCGGGCCTAATTTTGCTTATGACCTTTGTATTCGTAAAATTACCCCAGAACAACGAGCAACTCTTGACCTGAGTAGCTGGGAAGTAGCTTTCACCGGAGCTGAACCCGTCCGCGCCGAAACCCTAGAGCAGTTTGCCAGCACCTTCGCTGATTGTGGTTTCCGCAAAGAAGCATTTCACCCCTGCTACGGAATGGCGGAAACAACCCTGATTGTTTCGGGAGGATTGAAAAAAGCTCCACCGATTATTCGTCAGGTTGATGGCGCAGCCCTTGAGCGAAACCGCGTAGTGGCATCTGTTGGCAAGTCGGAAAGCACCCGGACAATTGTCGGTTGCGGTCAGACTTGGTTAGACCAGAAAATCCTGATTGTCGATCCTGAGTCTTTAACCCCGTGTCTAGATACCCAAATCGGAGAGATTTGGGTATCCGGGCCGAGTGTAGCTGACGGCTATTGGAACCGACCAGAGGAAACAGAAAAAACTTTCCACGCCTATCTAGCAGATACGAAAGAAGGGCCATTTCTGCGTACAGGGGACTTGGGATTTTTGCAGGATGGCGAATTGTTTATCACCGGGCGGATTAAAGATGTGATTATCATCCGGGGGCAAAACCATTATCCCCAGGATATTGAACTGACAGTAGAAAAGAGCCATCCAGCACTGCGGCCTGGTTGTGGGGCAGCGTTTGCGGTGGAATTAAAAGGCGAACGACTGGTAATCGTTCAGGAAGTTGAGCGAACTTACCTGCGGAAGCTGGATGTGAATGAAGTAGTAGGGGCTATTCGCCAGGCTGTGGCGGCGGAACACGCTCTACAGATTTATGCAACAGTGCTGGTGAAAACTGGCAGTATCCCCAAGACTTCGAGTGGTAAAATTCAACGCCATGCTTGTCGGTCTGGGTTTCTCAGTGGAAGTTTGAATGTCATCGAGGATTGGAGTGAGAATCCTCAGGGCAAATCTAAGTTTCTCAATCTACAGGCTGAGGTCGAATCCGTATTACAGAAATTATCCACAGGCAAACAGCTAAGCTGACACGCCTTAGCCAGTCGTCATCTTAAGAGCTGTCAAGTTGAAACGAAGTTCTGTTCTAGCAACTTTCCAACCTTATAACGGCAACTGACAACAGAGTAGCTATTTTCCTTATTTTCTTTGTGGATAAGGGTGTGTATGGGAGCAGATGTGATGAAAAAAATTCTAGTAATTGAACAGCAAACCCCTACCCGAAACCGTTTTCTCAAAGGTCTTAAAGCTAAAGGTTTCTACACTATCAGTGCTGATAACGGTCGAGTTGGGGTTCATCTGGCACAGGAGAATTTACCCGATGTGATAATTTCCGGCATTATGATGTCGGAACTCGATGGTTACGATGTTCTGACGGCGGTGCGCTCTAACCCAGTGACAGCGATTATCCCCTTCATTTTTGTCACTGCCAAGCTGACTCGGAACGATCTTCGCAAAGCTATGGAACTGGGAGCGGATGACTATCTCACCAAACCCTGTAGTTTAGAAGAATTACACCGAGCGATCGCTGCCCAATTGGAAAAACAGACCGTCCTTCGGCAGTTATACTCCCAACCATCTCCGCCAGTCCCAGCAGCATCATCCACAGAAACTGCCACTATAACAATAACAACTGCCGCGGACTTAACTTTTCCCTGCAACCCTCCCTTGAGTGAGGTATTTCGTTTCATCGAGGCTAATTATCATCGCGCGATCGCTCTCGGCGATGTCGCTCAAGCAGTTGGTTACTCCCCAGCTTACTTAACTAACCTGACCCGACGACAGACCGGACAAACCGTGCAACGCTGGATAATCCAGCGCCGGATGGCAGCAGCCCGTTCCTTACTTCTAGAGACTGACCAGGCAGTAGAGCATATTGCTCCTAAAGTGGGCTATCACAATGCGGTTCATTTCTTCCGCCAGTTTCGCCAATTCCACGGCACAACTCCCCAAGCTTGGAGAAACACCAATCGCAGCTAGATCGACACAAACAAGATCGAAAGAATTGTTAGTCAGATCGACAAATTAATCATTGTAATAGCATCAAACATTTTCTAAGCTTCTTGTAGCAGCCTCTTTAATATTCTTGGGGAAGAGTAAACAAAGAGGAGATTAGATCAATGAGAACTTTTTAGCTCTCAGGCACCATTTCGCACGATAAGCGAGAAGAAATCGTCGATATCAGGTTGTCTTTAAAAAATATCTTTTTGTCATAATGGCAACCTGAAGCCAATTTTTGTCAGCTTGGTCATTAGTTCAACCGCAAATAAAGCTAATACGGCTTGAACCAAAGGCACAGGAAATTTTGAGAATTTATATCAGTTGTGCTGGAGTCTAAACAGCAGCTTTACCTACATTTATGGCACTCATTTCTTAGCCATCAGTACAACTGACAGTCAGCAAAAAACAGCACTTGAACCCCTGAAGGTTGAAACAATGCAAATCCAGAATCTTCAAGCCACAAATATGTCTACGGCTTCGGGAATGATTATCAAAGAAGCCCCGACGGCACCAGAAATTCAAGCGTGGATTGTCTCCTATCTAGCTGAACTACTAGAAATCGAGCCGGATGAAGTTAATGTCACGATTCCCTTTGACCAATACGGTCTAGACTCTTCAGCAGCAGTTGGTATGACCGGGGACATGGAAGATTGGATGGGAAGAAAACTCGATCCAACCCTACTGTACGATTACCCTACTATTCAGGGTTTGGCTAGGCATTTGGCTGAGGAATTAAAAATCAAAGTGTAAGGCTGGGGACTGGGGGCTGGAAACTGGGAACTGGAAATAAGAAATTCCTAGTGAAAGAAGAATCAACATTTGCACTCTTACGCTTTTAGGAAAAGGTTAATTATGGTAGATACAGCAACACCAGCTTTAAAATTTGAATCTTCAAGTTTATCGGAGGAGAAGGTAAAAAAGCATATCAAAATCACCGAAATCAACTATCGTCGGAACACTGATTCCGACTACACTGAGAAAATCGAGGAATTAGACAAAAACTTCAACTACAGCAGCAACAGCGATTATTATTGGAGTCAGCCGGAGCTTTCAATGCTTTACGGCACCCCACTTTATGAACAAGCCTCCGACTCCCAAAAGAAAGCTCTAAATCACGTTTATTGGGCAACGCAGTATAACCAAACTGCTGCTACCGAAGCTAATGCCGTACTTTACAATCAGGTGACTGCTGGCGTTTTTTCTCAGATGAGTGATTACACAACACTCTGCCAAGAACTAGACCTAGAAACAGAACAGGAACGTCATCACATTCATGCTTTTCACACAATTGGTTATAAAACAAAAAAAGCCCTGCTAGGGAAGACAGCATTTAGTGCGCCTAAGCAAGGGAAGTCAAACCAATTGAACAAAAATCAACCACAACTTTTCAGCTTTAACTTGCAAAGTTCGCCGATGTCGGCGTTTCAGGACACCGCCTTTCGCTTTATCACCAATAAGGTGATGCTGAAGAACCAAGCACAGTATTATTCCCACTATTTGAGAGAATTGGAGCAAAAAGGCGAGTTTATTCCAGCACAAACGACTGGCTTGTTGGGGCAAATAGCGCCAAAACCGATGTTACAGTTTTTTACCTTAAACTGTGGCAGTTCGCCCTTCTTGGCTTGCGTGTTCTACGTCACGCGGTTTTTAGCCAATATGTTGCTCAAGAACTATGAATACCGCTATGTCCAATACTACAGGGACTTAGAGAGGCAAGGCGAGTTTATCCCAGCCCCGACAGCTGTCTCCTATAACCATCTGATGGATGAATCTTTTCACACTACAACGAGCGAGCTAATCGCTCAAGATTTGTATAAGGATTTCTCGAAGCCAACAGCATATGAGAAATTCATCGCTAATGTAACGATCTATCGGGCGCAAAGTGTCGGTTTGAGCGGTCTTTCTGGGGGACTACCGGGGATATTTAGAACTGATGCTTCTTTCATGCTCTCGTTTTACAAGTTGCTTCAGTCTCCTGTATTTAATATGTCCTCCCAAGAAGCACTCCAGTGGGTTGAGAAGTGTTTGTGTCAAGAACACGAGGGTTTCTATATAAATCTCAAGTATCACCAACGCCTGCTGATAGATTTGCGTAGGTTTTTTGAGGAGATGGATTACCTTTGGCCTGTCAACCGTGAAATGCGCCTGATGGCTACAGGAGGCTCGATTGAGCGGGCTATCAAAACTAATATTAAGGCTTTTGACGAGTTATCCCGATCTGTCGCCTAAGTCTGTCGCCTAAGAAAGTGCGGTGTAGGTTGGGTCTTCGGTACTCAACCATTCGTGTCCTGTCAACTGGATAAATGGTTGGGTTTCCCGACAGTAATCCCGACCTGAAAATTGACCATGAGAGGCTTTGCAGTGGAACCTATAGCAATTATTGGTCTTGGTTGTCGTTTTCCGGGAGCTAACGATCCGGAAGCCTTCTGGCAACTATTGAGTAACGGTGTGGATGCGATCGCGCAAGTGCCAAAAGAGCGATGGGATATTGACGCATTCTATGACCCAGAACCAGGTAAGCCGGGAAAAATGAGTACCCGCTGGGGTGGCTTCTTGGAACAAGTGGATCAATTTGAACCCAGCTTCTTTGGGATTGCTCCCCGCGAGGTGGAGCGAATGGACCCCCAGCAAAGGCTGGCGTTGGAAGTAGCTTGGGAAGCCCTGGAAAATGCCGCAATCGTGCCATCAAAGCTGAGTGGCACTCAAACAGGGGTTTTCATGGCAATCGGCAACTATGACTATTGCAGATTGCTAACCAAAGATTTAAACCTGGTTAACGCTTACGATGGCACTGGCAATACCCTCTCTATTACCGCCAATCGTCTATCGTACATTCTGAATCTGCGCGGGCCAAGTGTGGTAATTGAAACTGCCTGTTCTTCTTCTCTGGTTGCATTGCATTATGCTTGCCGAAGTTTGGAGAGTGGAGAGTCTAATTTGTGCTTGGTAGGTGGAGTCAGTTTGATGCTGTCTCCGGAGCCATTTATTACCTACTCCCATGCGCGGATGATGGCGGCGGACGGTCGCTGTAAGACTTTTGATGCCAGTGCGGATGGTTATGTCCGGGGAGAAGGATGCGGTGTTGTAGTCCTCAAGCGTCTTTCGGATGCTCTCCGAGATGGAGACAACATTAAAGCAGTTATCAAAGGTTCGGCTGTTAACCAAGATGGCCTAAGCAATGGACTCACAGCACCGAATGGCCCTTCTCAGCAAGCGGTGATCCGTCAAGCTTTGGAAAATGCTGATGTGCAAGCAACGCAGATTAGCTATGTTGAAGCTCATGGTACTGGCACATCTTTAGGAGATCCCATCGAATTTAAATCTCTAAAAGCTGTGCTAATGCAGAATCGCGAGCCAGATCAACCTTGTTGGATTGGCTCGGTTAAAACTAATATTGGTCATTTGGAAGCTGCTTCTGGGATGGCTAGTGTCATCAAGGTGGTACTTTCGCTACAACATAAAGAAATTCCACCGCACTTGCATCTCAAGCAGCTGAATCCTTATATTTCTTTGGAAGGGACGACCTTTGCTATTCCTGCTGAGTCTCAAGCTTGGGATGTTGGTACACAGAGACGCTTAGCTGGGATTAGTGCGTTTGGTTTCGGGGGGACGAATTGCCATGCAATTTTGGAGGAAGCACCGCAGAACCTTACCCCGCCTCCTGCTACCGCTCCCATCTGGGCAAGTTTAGAGGGGTTGGGGGTGACGTGCGATCAGCCAACGGATGATATCACAACTCTCGAACGTCCTCTGCATCTTCTTACCCTTTCGGCAAAGACTGAGAACGCTTTGAGGGAATTGGCACAACGTTATGCAAATTTCTTCGCGACGCATCCTGAAGCATCCCTGGAGGATGTTTGCTTTACTGCAAATACAGCGCGATCGCATTTTGACCATCGTTTTGCTGTAACAGCTGAATCTACTGTGCAGTTGCAAGAGCAGTTAACGGCTTTTGCTGCTGGTAAAGAAACTGTCGGACTGGTCAGCAACCCGGTAAAAAGCAATAAGCGCCCGAAAATAGCATTTTTATTTACTGGTCAAGGTTCGCAGTATGTGGGGATGGGACGCGAACTCTACGCAACGCAACCTATTTTCCGCCAAGCACTTGATGGTTGCGATCGCATTCTGCGTCCTTATTTAGAACAACCCTTACTATCAGTTCTATATCCCGAATCTGGGATGAATTCCCCTTTAAATGAAACCGCATACACGCAACCTGCATTATTTGCACTGGAATATGCACTCTTCCAGTTATGGAAATCTTGGGGTCTAACTCCGGATGTTGTCATGGGTCATAGTGTAGGGGAATATGTCGCCGCCTGTGTTTCGGGGGTATTCAGCCTGGAAGATGGTCTAAAATTGATTGCCGAACGCGCCCGTTTGATGCAGGCTTTGCCCGCAGGTGGTGAGATGGTGGCGGTGTTTGCTTCGGAAAGCAAAGTGCAAGCAGTCATCCAACCATATATCCAAGAGGTTGCGATCGCAGCCATTAATGGCCCAAAGAGTATTGTTATTTCTGGTCAGGCTGAGGCTGTCGGACAAGCGATCGCATCTTTGCAAGCTGAAGGCATCAAGACGAAAAAGTTGACCGTTTCCCATGCCTTCCACTCTCCCTTAATGTCGCCCATGCTGGCAGATTTTGAGAGAGTCGCCGCAGAAATTCCATATTCTTCGCCAAAAGTCAAGTTAGTTTCCAATGTTACTGGGGAACTAGCAACAGATGCGATCGCCACCCCTGAGTATTGGTGTCGTCATGTGCTTGAGCCAGTCAGATTTGCCAAGAGCATGGAAACCCTTTATCAGAAGGGTTATAAGGTATTTGTCGAGATCGGTCCGAAGCCGATTTTGTTGGGGATGGGACGCTACTGCTTGCCAGATGCAGAGACATTCGCATCTTTACCAAGTTTGCGTCCAGAGTGTTCAGATTGGCAGCAAATCCTCCAGAGTTTAGCAGAACTATATGTGCGTGGAGTGGCTGTAGACTGGTCTGGCTTTGACCAAGATTACCCCCGTCGCCGTCTGCAACTACCAACTTATCCATTCCAGCGACAGCGGTATTGGGTAGAGTTCTCTGAAAATGGTCACTCAAACGAAAAGCCTCTCACCCCAATGGTTAAGCTTCTGAACCAGGGGGATACTCAACAGCTAATTCAGCAGTTAGAAACCATAGGGAAACTTTCAGAAGATGAGTTGAAATTATTGCCGAAGCTGCTGGAATTATTAGTTAAGCAAAATAAACAGCCGCTAACAGCAGCATCTATCAAAGATTGGCTGTATGAGATAGAGTGGCAACTTAAACCGCGTCAGTTGACGGAAAACCAAACGATTCAGGCTCCTGAGTCCAGTTCCCCTCCCCTGCGAGGGGAGGGGCTAGGGGAGAGGTCTGGCCGTTGGCTGATTTTTGCAGACTTGGGGGGTGTAGGGGAAAATTTAGCGATTTTGCGCGATCGCTGCAACTGTATTCTGGTCTATCCGGGAGACACCTATCAAACCACAGAACCCGGAACTTACACCATCAACCCTTCCAATCCAGCCGACTTTGAGCGTTTATTCCAAGAAATAGGGAATCCACCTTTACAGGGAATCCTCCACCTGTGGAGTTTAGAGGCGGGATTGGCAGATAAGTTAACAATTCCCTCTCTAGAAAATGCACAAACTCTAGGCGTTGCTAGTGTACTAAATTTACTGCAAACTCTGACTGGGAAAGAAAATCAATTCTCAATTTCCAATTCCCAACCCAAGTTGTGGTTAGTAACGCGGGGTGCAGTACCAGTTGGTGGTTCGCTTCCGGGAGTTGCTCAAGCACCCTTATGGGGACTGGGCAAAGTCGTGGCTCTGGAACACCGGGAATTGTGGGGTGGAATGCTCGATTTAGCCCCTGAAGCAACTGAAGATGAAGCCGCGAAGCTGTTAGCAGAAATTGAGAATGCACAAGGGGAAGACCATCTCGCCTTCCGGGATGGACAGCGTTATGTCGCCCGTTTGGTGCAAAAGGAACTACCAGAATCTCAAGGCGTGGCGTTAAATGCTGATAGCACTTACCTGATTACTGGGGGTTTGGGAGCCTTGGGGCTGAAAGTTGCCCAGTGGATGCTGGAACAGGGCGCTAAACACTTGGTACTAACTGGACGCAGTGCAGTTTCCAGCCAGGCGCGGGAAGTTATTACCCAGATGGAGCAAGCAGGAGCCGAGATTTTAGTTGCTCAGGCAGATGTCTGCAATGGGGGGGATATGCTCAGAGTGCTTGAGGAAGTTGAAGCCTCAATGCCACCCCTACGAGGGGTTATTCATGCTGCTGGGGTTTCTCGATATGAAGCGATCGCAGATATGGATTTAAACGCCCTTAACTCTGTGTTGCGTCCGAAGTTAGTAGGAACTTGGATTCTGCATAAACTTACCCAAGAAATTAAGCTTGACTTTTTCGTTAGCTTCTCCTCAATATCTGCGGTGTGGGGTTCTAAAGGACAAGCGCACTATGCGGCGGCGAACCATTTCCTAGATATGTTGGCACATTATCGTCTTGGACTTGGGCTACCAGCTTTAAGTGTAAATTGGGGCCCTTGGGCTGGCGGCGGTATGGCGCTAGAAGAATTCCAGACATTCTTGACGCGGATGGGAGTGGAAGCATTGCAACCACAGCAAGCACTTTCCGCCTTGGGATATCTTCTAGGAGCAGGTTGCGTTCAGACAACAGTGGCGAATGTCGATTGGACTTTATTCAAAGACCTTTATGAAGCCAGAGGAAAGCGATCGCTATTAGAACTGCTTGAGGTGCGATCTCCCGAAACGCCACAACAGTCGGTGCAACGATCGGAGATTCTACAACGATTGGAGACAACTCCTGTAAGCGATCACCACTCTCTGTTAATAACTCACCTCCAAAGTGAAGTTGCAAAAGTGCTGCGCTTACCTCAATTGCCAGATCCGCAGCAAGGTCTATTTGATCTAGGAATGGACTCTCTCATGGCAGTTGAGGTTGTCAGTTTGATTCGCTCTCAATTACAAATCGAATTACCTGTCAGGGAGTTTCTAGAAGCATCAAACATTACCCTCCTGGCAGCCCTATTGCTTAAGCAACTGACACCAGATATTTCTACAGTAGATGTGACAGTAAATGTCTTAAATCTCTACGATGAAGCTGTCTTAGATGAGGCAATTAATCCCAACACAGCAAATGAGCAGACGGGAGCAGCTTCGATTCTCCTAACTGGTGCCAGTGGATTTTTAGGAGCCTTTTTGCTTAAAGAACTCCTCGAACAGACTGACACAAACATCTATTGCTTAGTACGGGCTGCTGATGCTGAAGTAGGCAAGCTGAAAATCCGAAACAATCTGAAATCTTACGACCTATGGAAGGAGAAGTACAATTCGAGAATTATTTCAATTGCTGGAAATTTATCTCAGCCACGGTTGGGGCTTTCAACAGAACAATTTAAAAATCTTGCCCGCACAATTGATATTATTTATCACAATGCGGCAACTTTGAATTTTGTTTATCCTTATTCAGCATTAAAGCCAACTAATGTTTTGGGTACGCAAGAAATCCTCAGGTTAGCTTGTCAATTTAAAGTCAAACCCCTGCATTATGTTTCAACTGATGCCGTTTTTGATTCATCTGGTTATTACGGAAAGGAGGTGAAAGAATCAGAGCCAACTATTCATATTGAGGGAATAGACCTTGGTTATACCCAAACAAAATGGGTAGCGGAAAAGTTAGTTACCATAGCACGCGATCGCGGACTTCCAGTTTCTATCTACAGACCGCCTTTAATTGCCGGAGACAGCAAAACAGGAATTTGGAATACAGATGATTTTACCTGCCGATTTCTTAAAGGCTGTATCCAAATGGGTAGTATGCCAAATATGAACTGTGGCATAACTATTGTGCCTGTGGATTATGTCAGCCAAGCGGTTGTCTATCTATCAAGGCAGAAAGAATCAATCGGAAAAGCTTTTCACTTAAATAATCCTAACTTTTCGAGTTGGGATGAAGTAGCAAATTGGATCGATGATTTGGGCTATCCAGTGCGACAGATTTCCTATGAAGAATGGGAAGCAGAGTTAATAGAAACAGTTGGTTCTAAAGACAATGCTTTAAGCGGTCTTTTACCTTTCTTTCTGCGGAGATGGTCTGATGAACAACTGACCTTCGCCGGACTAGGACAACGAAGAGTCAAACTCAACTGTCAAGATACAGTAACCAAGCTTGCAGATTCTGCGATCGCTTGTCCTCGCGTAGACTCTAAACTGCTGAAAACCTATTTCTCATACTTCAATCGTAGTGGATTTCTAAATGCACCAAAAGTGCGGGCATGAGTACCAGTTGATTGATAAACTGTTCATTTAGTTTGAATGTTTGCTGTGAGGGGAATTACTAATCATTAGCAATTAATGATTAGCAACTAATATCGGAGGAGTAACTTGTGGACAAGCAGAAGTTTTACGATCAGATTTTAGCTGAAGGAATCAAACCAGGCGGGAGTATTAGCAAAAAGGTTAAAGACCTGTTTTCGGGTAAGTCTGGAGTGGATATCCCGGAGTCTAAGAAGAACCCTAAAAAGAACCTTCCCGAAGGATTCCGAGAAAGTGAAATCTCCAGGGTTAGCAATGAAGTCACTATCCCAGAATTTACGATTCAAGTTTACACTCCTGGCAGCGACCTTGCCGCAGCGACCGCAAAAAATCAAGTCATTTATGCTCGCGATGGCAACGATACCCTGATTGGGCTTGACCCTTTTAATAATAAAGCCGGTCAAGTTCAAATTGATATTTTAATCGGCGACTTGCCAATAATACAGCCGCCCAATCCGCGTGATTGGACAGACAGATTTGTTCTTGGTGATTCAAAACAGCCTTACTACGTAGATGGCGGTTTCAAGGACTTTGCTCTAATTTTAGACTTCAACCCCAGCCAGGATATCATTCAACTACACGGTTCTCGACAAGACTACCTACTGGCAGAATCGGGTCTGGGAACAGAGATATACTATCAGCCGAAAAAAGGTACATCTGAATTTATTGGCTTTTTGCCTTTTGTTTACGATCTGAGTTTAAAGGGTGGCTATTTCCGGTATGAGGGAAAAGGGAACACCCCACCTAATAAGCCAGTAGTAAAGCAGGCTGAGCAATTGGGAACCTCCCGTTTTGACATCACTGCTAGTGTAGTTGCGGATGCCTTTGGTAATGTGTACACCGCAGGAGGAACCAGTGGTTCTTTGGGAGGAGCCAATGCTGGGGAGCGCGATGCCTTATTGGTCAAGTATGACAGCGATGGCAACCAGACGTTTATTAAACAGTTTGGTTCTTCCCGTGCTGACACTGTTTATGGTATGGCTACTGATAGCCAAGGCAACGTTTACTTAACAGGAATTACCGCAGGCAATTTGGCGGAACCCAAGCAAGGAACGTCTACTGATGCCTGGGTAGCCAAGTATGACCGCAGTGGCAAACGGTTATGGATTGACCAGTTCGGAACTGACATTATTAATCAGTCCTTTGATGTCGATGTTGACGACGATGGCAATGTCTATGTAGCGGGAATAACTGTTAAGTCAGGCGAACCAGGAGGAACGCTTCCGGCTACGGACGATTACTGGGTAACAAAGTATGACACCAATGGCAAGCGCCAGTGGTTTAAGGAGTTTGATAGTACTAGCGCTAATCCCAGCGATCTTGATTTCGACGAAGCTTACGGCGTTGCAGTCACTGGCGATGGCAATGTCTACGCTTCAGGATGGACTCTCGGCAACTTGGCGGGAAAGAATGCTGGGCTTTATGATGCCTGGGTAGGCAAATATGACACCAATGGGAACCAAGAGTGGGTTAAACAGTTTGGGACTTCGACTTATGAATTCTCCTGGGATGTGGATACCGATACTCAGGGCAATGCCTACGCTGTAGGATGGACTCTAGGAGACTTGGGGGGAAAGAATGCTGGGCTTTATGATGCTTGGTTAGTCAAGTATGACAGCGATGGAAACCAGAAGTGGCTTAAGCAGTTTGGTACGAGTGGTGATGATGAAGCCTTTGGCGTGGAGACTGACTTAGCTGGCAATATCTATGTTGTAGGATATACCGATAAGAGCTTGAAAGGAACCAATGCCGGGTCTTTTGATGCCTGGGTGGTCAAGTACGACACCAATGGAAACCGGAAGTGGACTCAACAGTTTGGCACTCCTAATCTCGATCAGGCTCTCGGTGTTAGCATTGATGACATTACTGGTAGCCTCTACGTTACAGGCGCTACTGAGAGTTCTTTTGGGGATAGCCCTGCTGGAAGTGTCGATAGCTGGGTAGCCAAATTGGATGCAAACTCCGGAAGCCTGCAAAGCTTTACAGGTACTGCTAACAATAAACCAAGTGGAAAGAATGTTACTGGCACTAATGGCGACGATCGGATTATTAGTGCCAAAGGTCGGGATATTATCACTGGTCTTGATGGCAGCGATATTTTTGTCTACAACAGCTACAAAGACGGGGGCGACACTATAACTGATTTTTCAGCCAATGAGGATTTCATCGACCTTAGTCCCATCTTCGCCAGCCCAAATTACAGAAGCACAGAGCCATTTGATGACTACGTGCAGCTGGTTCAACTGGGTTCTAGTACGGCGGTTCAAATCAACCCAGTCGGCGATGCTCGCGATACTTTCCGGACGCTAGTCACCCTGGAGAACTTTACTGCCAGTAACTTAAGCGCCGACAATTTTATTGTCTGACATCCGCCAGTGGTTTTTATGCGATCGCATAAAAACCACTGGCTCCTCGGAGAGGTTTACTTCCTGAATGTGTGACTAAAAACAATTATTGTACAAACGGATTTGATATAAGCTGTCTTCTCTGAATACAAAATTAATTCTCTTTTGTAAATTTCTGCTTGTTTTGAATAAATATGAGGATTGAATTTAATGGACTCCTCTAAAATGTACACCCTAGCTTTTCTTGTAACCGGCTTTCCTCCTGACGTGAGTGGTGTTTCTCACTTCAACTGGGAACGCGCTTTATGGTTTGCCAAGCAGGAGATGTATCGTGTGGTTGTATTTGCACCCGATTGGCAAAATGCGCTAGATACCCCATTAGCACCATTAAATTTAAAAGGAAAGTTGATTATTGAACGTTATCCGTCAAAGCCTTGGCTACCTTATAAATTGACTCATGTTCCCAAGTTTAGCGCAGCACAGGAAATCAGAAAAAAGCTAGCTTACTACCAACCTGATTTGATTATAATAACGGATGTAGAACGCTTTTTCTTATTAAGCACATGGCAGTTACCAGGTAGACGCTATGCCAGAAAGTATCATATTCCGTACATAGCCGAATATCATACCGACCTGTACAATTTTTCAGCAGCTTATCCGGGTTGGCAATGGTTGCGAAATGCTGCGCGTAGTTCTCAGTTAGCAAGTTATTTATATCGTCAAATCGATATGACAGTATGCGCTAGTACATCGGCAAGCCAAAGCTGTCAAGAATTGGGAATTCCCAAGGTTAATACAATTCCCTTTTTAGGAATTGATGTTTCCACATATAGCCCCAGTCGTCGGAACCGGAAATGGTTAGAACCGTGGTTAAGCGCTAAAGAGAAAGACAACAAAGTATTACTATTTCTGGGCCGTCTTGGCTTCGAGAAACGAGCCGATTTACTAATCGAAGCTTTTGGGAAATTAAAACGCCAATACCCTAATTATTCTCTAATAATTGCTGGTGATGGGCCTGAGAATGTCGTTAACCAATTAAAACGTCTTGCCCAACAAGTTCCCGATATCCACTTTACAGGGTTTCTGCTGGGAGAAACAAAGGCTAATGTATTAGCTTCATGTGATGTATTTTGTAGCCCTTCACCTTACGAAACTTTTGGGCGAACAATCGTGGAAGCAATGGCTTCAGGTATTCCCGTTGTCACTGTTAATAGCGGCGCGGTGTCAGAGTATATATTCGATGGTGTCAATGGGTATCTTGTCCCAGCTAATGATGTTGATGGATTAGCGAATGGCATTCACCGAGTATTATCCATCAATAACACAGAAGTTATTCAACACGCCTCGCGAGATGCGAAGCAGTTTTCTCTCGACCAAGGATGTCAAAATCTTAGCAATTACTATCAGAAACTATTAGGGGTGAGTAAGGATTATAAAAATTTGAAAAGTCTAAGTAGGATGTGAGGGAACTTAGATACTTTTTCAACATTTAAGAACATTTGTTAGGTGAAACTGACATGATTGAGTTTAACTCAAATCCTAACTATCTTGAAAATTCTGCCTTGTCCGTATTTTATAAGCCAAGAAAAAACAAACAGCGCCTTGACTGTTTGATCTGCAATCATCGCATTGATCCGAATGACGAATCTGCGTTCGTAACGTTTTCTTGTAACGTCAAAGCTTTTGGAGATGAGATATTCAAGGTTTGGCGATGCCCAGGTTGCATGACGATTCATTGTTTAGATGTCGTTCATCTCGCACACTACTATGCAAAATACCCTTTTGCCCAAACCGTACTTAAATTACCATTGCGCTTATCCTATGGGAATCTATGCCGACAACTGACAAAGCAGGGGTTTTCTAAAGCTCATTCGCTGCTCGATTATGGCTGCGCCAACGGTATGTTTGTACAGTATCTGCGACAAAACGGCTTTGCAAATTGCCACGGATATGACCCTTATGCCCCAAAGGAAGGATTTGGCGATCGCGCAACTCTCCAGCGAGGCCCTTTCGATTACATTTTGCTCCAAGATGTAATCGAACACGTTGAAGATCCCAAAGCACTATTGTGCGAGTTGGATGCCCTTCTCGCCCCTGGCGGTCATATTCTGATTGGCACGCCAAACGCAGCAAATATCGACCTAACCCAGCCCAATGTTTCCGATTACTATAATCCGGTTCATGTTCCCTATCACCTTCATCTTTATACTCGCAAATCTATTGAATCCTTGGGGTGTCACCAAGGCTGGGAGCCGGTAGATTTCTTTGACCAACCTTATCACGATACACGCTGGTTCGGCACAAACTCTCGTGCTTGGAATGAGTATCAACGCCTCTTTGACGGCACGATCAACGTTATTTTTGAACCAATAAAACTATGGAAAGCGCTGACTTCTTACAAATTCATGTTCTACGCGATTTTTGGCTATTGGCTTAGTTTCAAAACTGAGATGGCGATCGCGTTCCGCAAAACTGGAGGTGATACTAATGCCACTTGAATTTAAACAAGTAGTAGTCACAGGGCTGGGAGCAATTAGCCTTGTAAGAAACCCAGTAAAAGAATACTGGAAAAAACTGCCTGGGGGGTACAGGGCATTGGTTTGATTACTCTGATAGATGCAATTACTCCCACAATAAATCTAAAGAATCCCGATTCAGCTTGTGATCTTGATTATGTTCCCCAGCTTTGCCCAACTCAACGGGTAGAAGTTTCTCTTTCTAATTCCTTTAGTTTCGCAGTTCACAATGTCACCTTGGTACTTTAGATTCTTTAATGCTTGTTAGGATTAAAGAATCTAAAAAAAGTTTTGTGAGCATCTTGCTGATTACATTTTTAAAAATTAAATCCGTTGCTCAGCTTATCGACTGATTTATAACTCATTCCAACCAAATCCCTAATCAAAATTTACTCATGACAACTGTACTCGACGTTAATTCAACCAATTCTTCTGCCCCTAATCCGGTTGCTTTGACAACTAACCCAATTCTCACAGTCGAAGAACTTCAGAAAATATTGCCCCACCGCTACCCCTTTTTACTTGTAGACAAAATTATTGAATATGTTCCAGGCGAACGAATTGTGGGAATTAAAAATGTCACCTTCAACGAACCTCATTTTCAAGGACATTTTCCAGGTAAACCGATTATGCCTGGGGTACTGATTGTAGAAGCAATGGCCCAAGTTGGCGGTGTGGTGCTGACCCAGATGCTAGAGTCGAAAAGCGGACTATTTGTATTTGCTGGTATTGATAAAGTCCGGTTCCGCCGTCAAGTGATACCAGGCGATCAGCTGGTAATGACAGTCGAATTATTGTGGATTAAACAGCGACGTTTCGGTAAGATGCAAGCGCGTGCTGAAGTTGATGGCAAGTTGGCTACTGAAGGCGAACTGACATTTTCTCTAGTGGATTAACAACAGTGGAAATAAAACCCCTCGGAGTTTTCCTAAGTAGTATTAGGTTACTAGCAAGCTCATTTCCATCTTTGGGAGTTGTGTATGAAAGACCAGATAATTAACGAACAAACTAACATCCTTCCTGAATCTTCGTTATGGGAGCAAATTCCCGATGAAACTGCCGCCACCTATACCGGAGGTGTACTTAGTGGAGCGCTGGATATAGTATTTTTATTGCTTATAAAAGCTGTGGTTAATACTATGATGGATGATTTCAGCACTGGTGTGATGACTAACTTTTTTGGGAGCCTGGTTGATAATTTGTTTGGTATTGGGAGTTTAGAACGCGATCTCGCTCCTACCCATCCTGTCGAGTAACAAATTGTTTGTCGTCATTACCAAATTAATGTCGCTTTTACGGAACCATGATATATGGGAAGACGACAAGTATGTTACTCGACAACCTTGCTGGTAATTACTCAATCGATATTCTAGACTTGCTCGGACTTATTTTACGCCCTCGCAGCATAGCATCGACACATGAGACAGCAGCAAACATCAATAAACCAATTCCAGAAGATGCTTCAGGTACAGGGGTAGGTTCGAGAACGTAAGGGTTACGAATAAGATTTGCTAACCCCGATCCATCCGTCCCGATACCTGTAGAAGAAAGAAACTCCTCAAAAAAGTTTGTCAGATAGTCTATCTGCTGGCCAGTGATTTGGGGTGAACCTACGTTACTAGCAAACAAGTTTAGCGATGGAAAGGGATTAACAGACTGTGGAGTACCGTTAAAGTTTTGCAAGTTTCCCGACGTTTTGTCGATCTTAGCCACCCAACCATCAAAAGATCCAGCATTAGTACCCCCAAAAGAACCCTGAGTAATACCTGTAGCGTAGAGGTTCCCGGCGTTATCAGTGCTAATACCATAGCCTTGATCAAATTCGGGGGTTCCATACTGTTGAATCCACACTTGATTACCATCAGTGTCAAACCGAGACACCCAGGCATCAAAAGACCCAGCATTGGTTCCTCCCAAGTTGCCGTTGGTATATCCTGTCAGGAAGATATTGTCGTCATTGTCGATGTTTAGGCGGAAAGTTTGATCGTCACCAGCAGAGCCAAATTGTTTAATCCACAGCTGGTTTCCGTCGCTGTCATACTTAGCTAAGAAGGGATCGTAAGACCCGGCACTCTCTGCTGCTAAGTCACCCAGAGTCCATCCTCCAGCGTAAACATTGCCCTGAGTGTCGGTGTCTACACCCCAAATCCAGTCAAAATCAGCAGTCCCAAACTGTTTAGTCCACTCAACGTTACCATCATTGTCTAGCTTGGCTAAGGCAGCATCATAAAGTCCGGCATTGGTTCCCCCAAAATCGCCTAGAGTCCATCCACCAGCATAAACACTGCCATCGTTGCTGACAGCAACGGCGTAAGGTTCGTCAAAAGCGGGACTTCCAAACTCTGTAAACCACTGGCGGCTGCCATTAGTGTCATACTTAGTCACCCAGAAATCATCTGTAACAAAATCTGGAGATGACCTAACAGTTATTCCCGATAGGTAGACATTGCTATCTTCGTCAATATCGAGGCTAAAGGCGGAATTAATTAGCTCACGTCCAAACTGCTGAATCCACTGCTGGTTTCCATTGCTGTCAAACTTAGCTACGAAGGCATCAGCACCTTCTGCTTGCTTGGGTCCCCCCAAATTACCTTCAGTCGTTCCGCCTACGTATATGTTGCCTTCAGGGTCAACTTTGATACCATAAATTGTATCAAAATTGGCAGAGCCAAACTGTATAGTCTGCAATTGATTGCCATTGCTGTCATACTTCACTATTACCGGATCGCGAGAATCTCCGTTATTGGCTCCTCCTAGAGAACCAGTGGTTCCTCCTGCTACATACACATTGCCGGAAGTATCGGTGGCGGTGACAGGAGTTACATCAAAACCCGGAGTCCCCAATTGCTTAGCCTGTGGTAGGACTGGTCCTGGTGGTGGGGTGGAACCTCGGAATTGGAAATACTTACCTCCTAGATTCAAATTAGAACTACCAAGCAAAAAGCCGACGACATCAAGTCCAGTTTGCTGTTGCTTGAGTAGCGCCGACCCAATCCCCAGGTCTACCAGCTGGTAATCGTTTGCGGTGCCGAATAACTGAACGAAATCCTGCCCAGAGTTGAAGTCAATAACTAAACCAAAGTCGTTTACACCTAAGGGGACATCTGGGTCGCCGTTGGCATAGTAGGGCCGGCTCCAATCCCCAAGAATAAATGTGTCGCTCCACGAACGAAAAGTGGGATCTTCTATTGCTAGATCGCCAATAAAAAAATCAATCTGTGGTTGATTGAGATTAGGTGTAAGAGGTTGATAACCAAGTAGAGTATCGTTTCCAGCGCGGCTATAGATGAGTTGGTTTAGTTTAAAACCTACGGCAACGTCGCTGTTAGGTGTGTATGTTTGAAGGGTAAAGAACGATTCAGCCACTTTATTTGATCTCCTCAAAGGCAATTGAATAGGACTTCAACGAATCGAAACACGCGCTTTTGTGCTGAAGTTGAGGTTTACTAGCAACTGCAAGAGTCTTCGTAAAAAAAAACTCCAACTGCCTGCTAATTGACACTAAAAGCTGCTGCAAGTCGGTTTTGGCTTGCATCACTCTGCTTTCAGGGCGCATGGAGATGTCAGGAACGCACAGTACCCCCAACTCCAGCGCAGCTGAAAGAGAATTGTAATTTTGTAAATAAAATACCAAGCAACCTAGTAGGATTACTTAGGTGCTTAATCTCGTAAGCCGCTGTAACTCTTTGTCTCAGCGCATCTTGGCATTACCACGATGAATATGTCCATAGTTCCCCGGTATCTTTACCGAAAAAACATATTCAGAACTTCCGTGCCATTAGTGTAAATATCTATCCTAATCGGCTGTAAACCAGATCACATCTAATAACTTTTACGAATAATACTTAAGATAGAGGTAATTTTCCATTTACAAAAACTTTATCGAAATGGCAGGCAATGGGGGACTAGGGGCTGGGGAGTGCCTACGGATCGATCCTCATGGTTGAAATAAGGAAAAAATCTGTTGGCTTTAGAGGAATTTTGGGAAAATATTTGCCAGCGAATTTGTTAAATGCTTGCTGGGATTGACTTTCAGCGTTTGAGGCTCTAAACATCCCTTCCGGTAGGCTAAAGCGTTCTAGCGTCAATACTTCTGGGATAAGGCAAACCTAACCCAATACGGTTCCCGAAGAAGTTAAAAATCCAAAACCTACAATTGTCAATTGGGGTGCCCAGGGTATCCAGCCTGATGTCACCCCAATTTCCCAGTTTGTCTTCACGATAATCGCGATAATATGCGGAACTTGAGGGAGCAGAAACCAGGCGGGAAATTTTGGATTTGTATCACCCGCGCCAGAATCTCTAACAAGTTGGGGTTATGAAAACGGTTAAAGCAAGCTGAACAGCGGACACCACGTTATGCGATCGCTTTGACAAGCTCACTCAACCACTAACACCTTGCTCTCGTAACCTGGATCTGGAAGACACAGGGTATCCGCGCCCGATAAATTATATACAAGTGTGCATTGTAAGTAATACCATTCCTAAATCATGGCTATAATCGCTCAATAGCTGCAATATAATTACGAATTACTCAATATCAATGCCTTACCCTACTCTTCCTTCCAGTATCCGCGAAATCTTGCTTGAAGTGTTGTCTACACTACCTCTGCAATTGTGCATTGATTGCTGGGGTACAGAGCAACTATCATCCACAAGCACTAATAACCATCTTTCTAAATTCACATTGCAGATTCATCATCCCGGAGTAATCAGGATTCTCATTCTCACTCAAGATATTTTGGTGTTAGGTGAAGCCTATCTTCAGGGCTTCGTGGACTTTTCAGGTGACATCAACGACCTACTACGATTAGAGAATATTTCCTACTCCCACATCAAACGCAGCAAATTAATCAAGTCTTGGACTGAAGCCCTGACTTTACCCCAGTTACCTGTATCGCTTCAAGAAAATTCACCTTGGCAAAAACTTAAATTTGGCACTAAAGAACGTGACCAAGCAGTTATTCAACATCACTATGATGTCGGCAATGATTTTTACCGCCTTTGGCTCGATCCTTTGCTTATTTACTCATGTGCTTATTTTGAAAGTGAACAGATGAGCCTCAAAGAAGCTCAGGAAGCTAAACTTGATAGAATTTGTCGTAAGCTGCGGCTGAAATCAGGAGAGTATTTACTAGACATTGGCTGTGGCTGGGGTGCTTTGCTACGCTGGGCTATAAGCCATTACGGAGTGAAAGGTTATGGCATTACTCTGAGCAAAGAACAACTGGATTTTAATCAGAGAATAATTGAAAAAGAAGGTTTGGGCGAACAGATGCAAGTTGAGCTTTTAGACTATCGAGACTTACCCAAGCAGCCAACTTTCGACAAAATTGTTTCTATTGGTATGGTTGAACACGTAGGAGTTAATAACTATCCAATATATTTTCAGAATACTTTATCTGCTTTGAAGCCTGGAGGTTTGTTCCTTAACCACGGCATGACTGCGATGGAACAATCGGATGGTTCTAGTCTTAACGATCGTTTTATTGAGCGTTACATTTTTCCGGATGGAAAATTGTCCAATCTGTCTACCAATTTAGCTGCCGCAGAGGAAAGGGGATGGGAAATTGTCGATGTTGAAACTTGGCGATCGCACTACGGCAAAACTTTCAGATGTTGGGCTGCTAACCTAGAGGTAGCGATGGAGCAAGCGATCGCTTTAATCGGAGAACCGAAAGCGCGATTATGGCGGCTTTATCTGACTGGTTTTGCCCAATCCTTTGAACAGAACTATCTGGCAGTCTATCAAATGTTACTGCGACGGCAGGCTGATAAAGAATGGAATTTGCCTCTTACTCGTAAGGATTGGTTATGTTGAGTGCTTTGATAAAGCTACGGGGTTGCATCTATCCTAAATATTGATTAATTTAAGTTTCTATAAATTTAAGATTATGCTTACCATTCCTGGCTACAAAAATTTAATAAAAATTCACGAAAGTTCAAAAACAGTTGTATACCGGGGATATAGCGATCGCGATCGGCAACCGATTATCGCTAAATTTCTTCGGAAAGAGTATCCCGATTTAACGGATGTTGCCAAATTCACACATCAATATGAAATTACAAAAAATCTGAATTTACCAGGAATAGTTAAACCAATAAAATTACAAAAGCACAAAAACTTTTTGGTTTTAATATTTGAAGATTTTGGCGGAGAAAGCCTAAAAGATAATATTACATCTCAAAGGATAGAACTACTGGATTTCCTGCAAATAGCTATTCAACTTTCAGAAACAATTGGTCAAATCCATAAATATAAAATTATACACAAAGATATTAAACCTCAAAATATTATCATTAACCCTGAAACTGGTCTAGTAAAAATTACTGACTTTAGCATTTCATCCCTATTGTCTGTCGAGAACCAAACAATTAGTAATCCCAATTTGCTCGAAGGCACTCTTGCCTATATGTCACCAGAGCAAACTGGGAGAATGAATCGCTCAATTGATTACCGCACAGACTTCTATTCTTTAGGTGTCACCTTTTATGAAATGCTGACGGGTCAGTTACCTTTCCAATCTAGCGACCCGATGGAATTGATCCACTGCCACATTGCTAAACAACCAGAAATACCCCATGCTCTGAATAAAGACATTCCGCAAGCACTATCAGCGCTGGTAATGAAGCTATTATCTAAAACTGCTGAAGACCGCTATCAAAGCGCTTTTGGAATAAAAGCTGACCTGGAATGTTGTCTAAATCAGCTAAATAATACTGGAAGAATTGAAAACTTTTTACTAAGTAAATATGATATTTCCGATAAATTTCAAGTTTCCCAAAAACTCTACGGTCGGGAAGCTGAAATTGCGGTACTAATGAATGCTTTTGAAAGAGTTAGTCTAGGCACAACTGAAATCGTGCTAGTTTCCGGCTTTTCTGGTATTGGTAAATCCGCATTGGTAAATGAAATTCATAAGCCAATTGTGCGGCAAAGAGGTTACTTTATTAGTGGTAAGTTTGACCAGTTTAAGCGAAACGTTCCTTATGATTCTTTAATTCAAGCTTTTCAGAAATTAATGAGGCAGTTGTTAACAGAAACTGAGGAACAGATATTTGTCTGGAGAAGGAAACTTTTAAAATCTCTCAGCTCCAACGGTCAGGTAATCATTGAAGTCATTCCTGAGGTAGAACTTATTATTGGCAAACAGCCTCCTGTTCCTGAACTAGAACCCGCAGAATCACGAAATCGCTTTAACTTAGTTTTTCAAAAATTTATTAGTGTCTTTACTACTAAAGAACATCCGCTAGTTCTATTTCTGGATGATCTACAATGGGCTGATTCTCCTTCTTTAAAGTTGCTTCAGCTACTGATGACTACTCCGAATAGCCAATATTTATTAATGATTGGTGCTTATCGAGATAATGAAGTCAATGCAACTCATCCTTTGATGCTGGCTTTGAATGAAATTGAGGCTTATAGAACTGTTATAAATAATATTGCCCTTCAACCTTTAAGTATAAAATATGTCAATCAATTAGTTGCTGATACTCTTCATTGCTCAATAGAAAAAACAACCTTTTTAGCAGAATTAATATTTCATAAAACCCACGGCAATCCCTTTTTTTTAACCCAGTTTTTAAAGTCGCTTTATGAAGAAAATTTAGTAACTTTTAACTTAGATAGTAGTTACTGGCAGTGGAATCTAGAGCAGATTCAGACAATGGAGATCACAGATAATGTGGTCGAATTAATGGTTAAGAAAATTCAAAAACTTGGCCAGACTACACAAAATGTGATGAAGCTGGCAGCTTGTATCGGTAATGAGTTTAATTTAAAAATACTTTCTATTGTCAATGAAAAGCCACAGATAGAAACCTCCGATACTCTCCAAGAAGCGGTAAAAGAAGGACTAATTTTACCAATAGGTGATGCCTATAAATATATTCAATCTTATGTAGATGATGCTGATGGTAATAATACTAATCAGGAGATAGTAGTTTCCTACAGATTTTTACACGATCGCGTACAGCAAGCCGTTTATTCTTTAATACCAGAAGCAGATAAACAACAGGTTCATCTCAAAGTTGGACAGTTGATTATTATAAATGCTAGTGCTTCAGAGTTAGAAGACAAAATTTTTGATATTGTTAATCAATTAAATCTAGGTAAGAACTTAATTGCTTCTCAAGAAGAAAAATATTTCTTAGCAAAATTAAATCTCAACGCTGGCAGTAAAGCAAAATTATCTAGTGCATTTGAACCAGCTTTGAAATACATTACTGCTGGTATGGAGCTGCTAGTAGAACATAGCTGGGAAACCCAATATGATCTGACTCTATCTCTTCACATGGAGCGTGCCGACTGTGAATATCTGAATGGAAATATTGAAGAATCTGAAAAGTTTTTTGAAATAATTCTAAATAAAGCAACTTCAAAAATAGAAAAAGCTAACGTATATATTAGTAAAGTTATTATTAAAACTGCGCTGGTCAAGCCGCAAGAAGCTGTTAAAATTAGCAAGGAAGGTTTGAGGCTGTTTGGCATTGACATTCCCGATAATGAAACAAAATTAAAAAGTCTAATAGATCGGGAAAACGAAATTTTAAAACTAAATATTAAAAACAAGAAAGTTACAGAATTAATTAACGCCCCTGAGATGACTGATCCAGAGCAAATCATTTTAACAAAATTGCTCACAAACACGATTATGCCTGCTCGCTTTGTAAATAAAGATTTAGCGTATGTAGTAATCTTAAAAACCGTAAATATATCTTTAACCTATGGCAATTCAAATGTAACATCTTTTGCCTATATGTCTTATGGATTAGCGCTGGCAGGGATTGATGAATTTGAAACTGCTTATGAATTTGGCTCTCTAGCTTTAAAGCTTAACGATAAGTTTAATAACTTAGCTTTGAAGCCACGGCTTTATTCAGTATTTAGTAACTATATTAATCATTGGAAAAATCATTTAAAAACTGATTATAAATATCTGAAGCATGGGTTTGAGACTGCAATTGAAGTAGGTGATTTTCAATGGGCTACTTACCTGGTTTTTTACTTGGTAGTAAAGCTTTTCATGAAAGGAGAGGCTTTAGATAGTTTATATCAAGAATATCAAAAATATAATGAATTCTTAAGGCAGAAGTCTGGAGCTTTTTATGATTTTTTAAAGTTGACGCAAGAAATTATCTGTATATTACAGGGTGAGACGATAAAGGATGAGAGTTTTGAACGAGAGAAGCATATAAACGAAATAAAAAAGCTTGCCGGAATTCAGATTACTTATTGTATTTTTGAGTCTCAGAGACTCTATCTATATGAAAATTATGCCGATGCCGTGGTAATGGCAAGAGAAGCTGAAAAATTGGTGTCGGCTGTGTTTGCATCAATTTTAGTGCCGGAACATTATTTTTACTACACTTTAATTCAAGCAAATCTGTATCCGGGTTTGTCAGATATGGAGAAAGAGCCAGCAATGGAAAATATGTTGGCTAATACAGAAACGATGAGAAAGTGGGCTGAGTCGTGTCCGCAAAACTTTTTTCATAAATACTTACTGATGTCAGCTGAGTTGGCTCGAATTACTGACAAACCTCAAGAGGCTATGAATTTATATGAAAGGGCAATCAAATCAGCACAAGAAAATGATTACATTCAAAATGAAGCTGTTGCTAATGAATTAGCGGCGAAGTTCTATTTGGCGAAAGGATTTGATTTGATTGCCAAAGCCTACTTTACAGAAGCACGTTATAGCTATCTAAAATGGGGCGCGATCGCTAAAGCAAAAGCTTTAGAAGAAAAATATTCCCAGTTCTATTCTGCCACTTCCATAACAAACACTAAAGAAGCTAAAGCTGGCAGTGTAGCCTCTACTAGCGGGGAAGCGGGAGCGTTAGATTTGACAACGATTGTTAAAGCTTCTCAAGCCTTGGCTGGTGAAATTGTTCTGAGCAAGCTGCTAGAAAAATTAATGAAAATTGTCATAGAAAATGCAGGAGCGCAGAAAGGCTTTCTCATTTTAGAAGAATCTGGCAATTTAGTTATTGCTGCTGAAGGGGCAGTTGATCAAAATGAGATAAGTGTTCTGCAATATACTCCCATAGAATCTAGCCAAAAAGTTTCAATAGCGATTGCTAATTATGTCAAGAGAACAAAAGAAAATTTGGTTTTAAACGATGCCGTTAACGAAGGTTTATTTAAGTCAGATATTTATGTATTACAACATCAACCTAAATCTATATTATGTACACCGATTATTAAACAAACGCAACTGCTCGGTCTGCTTTATCTAGAAAACAATTTAACGACAAATGCCTTCACTCCAAAACGGCTGGAAGTTTTAGAAATTTTATCTTCTCAAATTGCGATTTCTCTGGAAAATGCCAAATTATATGATGAGATGACTGCCTTAAATGCGGATCTCAAGCAAGAAATCAGTGAACGCAAGCAAGCAGAAGCGCAGTTAAGCGATAGCGAAGAAAGGTTCCGGATTATTGCCGAAACAACTCCAATCCCGTTAATCATCACCCGCATAACCGATGGTTTAGTTCTTTACGCAAACGATGTTTGTAGTTCCAGTTTGGGTGTATCAACTAAAGAGTTAATTGGTCGCAAGGCTCCCGACTTTCAATACTACCCCACCGAGCGGCAAAAAATTGTAAAAATACTTGCTCAGAATGGCTACGTTCACAACTACGAATTACTGGCAAAGAAGCTAGACGGAACGCTGTTTTGGATTAATCTATCTATTCAACCAATTACATTTAATGGCGAACGAGCGATGCTCAGTGCGTTCTTTGACATTAACGATCGCAAGCGGATGGAAGAACTTAAAGACGAATTTTTAGCTAACACTTCTCATGAACTCCGCACCCCACTTAATGGCATTATTGGTATTGCCGAATCTCTAATTGATGGTGCAACTGGAAAACTACCTGAAAAAACCATTTCTAACCTAGCAATGGTGGTATCAAGTGGTAGAAGATTGTCTAACTTAGTCAACGACATCCTCGATTTTGCCAAACTGAAACACCGGAATTTAGCGCTGCAAATCAAGCCAGTAGCAATGGACGCGATCGCTAACGTCGTGCTTACCCTCAGCCAGCCTCTCATCGGTACAAAACCTTTGCAACTGCGAAACTCAATCGATTCCTTAACTCCCCCCGTTGATGCTGATGAAGATCGCTTGCAACAGATACTCTCCAATTTGGTTGGAAATGCGATTAAATTTACAGATACTGGTGTAGTCGAAGTGTCGGCTAAGTTAATAGAATCTAGCATAGAAAGTGAAGAGTTAAATCTAAACTCTTCAACTCAAAAATCTCTTACCCCTTGCTTAGAGATTTCAGTGTCTGATACTGGCATTGGTATCCCCGCAGATTCATTAGACAGAATTTTTGAATCTTTTGAACAAGCTGATGGCACAACCGCCAGAGTTTACGGAGGAACTGGTCTTGGTCTTGCCATCACTAAACAACTGGTAGAATTGCATGGCAGTAAAATTTGCGTTGAGTCCACCGTTGGTAAAGGCTCCCGGTTTAGCTTTACTCTGCCACTTTCGCAAAATGTAGAGATACCAACAACATCCTTACAGAAAACTCCCTCACTCACAAAATTTAAAGAGTTACCGGAAATCTCTAAGTCGAAACTTAATATTCAAGGCAATACCACCCAGCAAAGTTTAACAGAGATCAAGACGAATGAAGGAGATTTTAAAATATTAATAGTAGATGATGAGCCTATAAATATACAAGTTTTAGTTAACTACCTTTCCGAGCAAAACTACATACTTACCCAAGCCTCAAATGGCATAGAAGCCTTATCAATGATTGAGAACGGCTTAAGACCCGACATGATATTACTAGATGTAATGATGCCGCGAATGACAGGGTATGAAGTTTGTCAAAAAATCCGCGAACAGTTTTCACCATCAGAACTGCCTATATTAATGTTGACCGCAAAAAATCAAGTATCAGATTTAGTGGAAGGATTCAACTCAGGGGCTAATGATTATTTAACTAAACCTATCTCAAAAAATGAACTTTTAGCGCGAATTAACATTCATCTTCAACTGGCTAATTTGGAGGCACTGCAACAATCTGAAGAGAGAGAGCGGGAGAAAGCGCAACAGTTAGAACTTACTTTACGGGAATTACAACGTACTCAATCTCAACTAATTCAAGCAGAAAAAATGTCTGCTCTTGGGCAACTGGTAGCAGGAGTAGCTCACGAAATTAACAATCCTGTAAACTTCATTTACGGTAATCTCAGCCATGCAAATAGCTATGCTCAAGACTTACTTAAACTCTTGGAACTCTATCAGCAACATTATCCCAATCCTGTGCCAGAAATTGTTTCCCAGGTGGAGGAAATTGAGCTGGAATATTTGAAAGAAGATTTGCCAAAAATTATCAACTCAATGGAGATGGGAGCTGAGCGCATTAATCAGATTGTGCTATCTTTGCGAAATTTCTCCAGGCTAGATCAAGCCGAAATGAAGGCAGTTGATATTCATTCTGGGATTGATAGTAGTTTGGTTATTTTGCAAAGTCGCCTGAAAGAAAGACCCGGACAGCCTGAGATTCAAATTATCAAAGAGTATGGTGATTTGCCCCCTGTGTATTGCTACGCCGGACAATTAAATCAGGTGTTTATGAATCTGCTTACTAATGCGATTGATGCTTTGGAAATGGTGGGTGAGGGCTGGGAAATGAGCAATGGGGAATTTGCAATCCAAAATCAGGGGATGTTTTGGGAAAAACCGGAGGTTGGAGGAATAACCAGTCATCCCTCAAATCCCTCGTCAATCTCCCCCAAAATTGCTTCAAAATCAGGCGATGTTTTAGGAATAATTAATCTCCCCAAAAACCAAGCCGAAATTAAAAATCGGGAGATTCGGATTTGTACCGAAGTTTTAGAAGGCGATCAAATAGCGATCCGTATTGCCGACAATGGGTTAGGGATTCCTCCGGAAGTACAGCAGCGAATATTTGACCCCTTCTTTACGACTAAACCTGTAGGGAAAGGTACAGGGCTAGGGTTGTCTATCAGTTATCAAATTGTGGTGGACAAGCACGGTGGTCAAATAGAGTGTCTGTCTACACCAGGGAGAGGAACAGAGTTTATCATTATCGTTCCTATTCGACAAAACTGCCTCTAATAAAATGAATTCCTCGCATTGGTGTAAAGGTTGGAAACTACTAATTTGTTTCTTGTTTTTGAATGCTTGTACTGCCAGCAATGCTAATGCGGCAATACTAGCGATCGCGCGTTTAGTCAGTCCAATTTTATCTTGTTAAAAAAAGCTACAGCACCCGACAGACTTACAGACTAAAGCCCTTTCTCATTTTGGAAGAATCTCTAAGTTGCCGCTGCATCAATTCAATGATGCCTTCATCTAAATCTTCAGCTAAATCGAAAACAACAATATTACAATCATCGCCTTTAGCATCTTTGTATCTCCGGGTATCAAGATTATCAAAATATTTGACATTAACGCCTTTACCTAACCCAATAATTAGGATTTTTATAATCCGGTGATCCTCAACTTTCAGAGTGCTTTCGGTTATAAACTGCTCAAAAGCAAGAGGGTCGTCAAATTGTCCATCGGTGTAGATGATAAAGAAAGCTCCTTTTTCATTCCCGTCTTTAATGTCTTTAAGGGTAACTTTCTCCCGTCCATTGAGCCACATATCAAAGCAGTGACGCAGAGTAGGCACTACAAAACTATTGGCATCCGGGCGATTTTCTAAGAATATATCTTCTACATTATCTGCATCTGAAATCATATAGAAATTGCCTCTATATTTATTCAAATTAAACGTAGTTGCATAAACTTGTTCGCAGATTTTAACCTGTGCGTCGCTGCCATCATCTCTTTCTAAAATCGTCGCCACATGACCTGTGATTAACTCTTCCAAAAGCTTCCAACGTGTCTTTTCACCTCCATCTTTTTTTAGAGTCGATGCACTCTGGTCAATTAACATGAATACATCTCTGTTATAAATTCGACTTAGTGGCTCTGCCATCATGCCCTCCTGTAAAGCTTCTTCTTTTTCGTTAACCCAATTTAAAGTAAATACTTGCTCGTAAATCCGGTTACTAACTTTCAGAAAATCATCATTATTTCTAGCCACTAATCCTGATATTAGCAAATCCCAATGCTTAGGATCGTTCTGTTCAAACCTAATTTTGTCTTTGTTTAGAATTTTTCTATAAAGACTCAAAGCTGCCAGCTTTTCTAACTTCTGGCTAGAATCAACTCGGATAAACCAATTTTCAATTTCTTCTAGGTGGGATAATCTATAGAGTCTATCTTGCCGCCTCCAATCTTTGATAACATTACTTATTACTAGCTTTTCAATGTACTCTTCTATATCAGTGCTGTCTTGTATTTTACGTCCCACGGCAACTAAGTGACAAAGAGCCTGAGTAAGAAATGGTTGCCCTCCCGTCCAATCTAAGATGTAGGAGAGGACTGTTTGCGGGTCGTCGGTAACGTCTTCGAGTCCTTGCCAAAGCGGGTTACAATTGCTTTCTTGCAGTCCTCCTAGTTCAATGCGCTCTCCCAAATTCAAAGCAACCTTATAATCAGTTACCAGGTCTGTAGGTCTGGCAACGCCAAGCAGAACAAACGCCAGTCTCCGGAGAGCAACTGGGCGATCGCTTTGGGAAAGAGACTTAATAAACCCGATAAAACTGTTCTGCTGTTTGTAACCAATTATGTTTTGAATTTCGTCAATAAAAATAATTAGCTTTTTGTCATCTTTCTTTTTGAGGATATGTTCAATTAGAAAATTTTTAAATCTTAGTTTTGGATCGAGGTCTGGGGTTTCATTCCAAGTAGCATTGAGTAATTTAACCCAATAGTTATCTGCGTCTATATCAGATATTTGGCGGCAGATTTGATTAAGAAGGCTGTAATAAAGGGTTTCGTCAGATTCTGCACTACTACTGAACTCTTGAAAGTCAAGTTGGATACAGATAAATTCCTCATCAGGCAACTGTCCAATTGTCTTTACCATCAAGCTAGTCTTCCCGGTTTGGCGGGGAGCTAGGATAAAACACATTCGGCTGTTTACGCGATTTAGTTGGGTAAATTGACGCAGTTTCTCATCTGCATCTCTCTCCACATAAGTCTGTTCTGTTAGCGGGATACCACCTGCCTCAATCCGATAAAAGCTGTCTATTCCATTAATGCCCATTAGCCACCTAAAGATTGTTGGTAAAGTTTCAAATATGTCCATTATTAAAGTATTTTTGATATAGTTCAATAACCTTTACAGCATCCTCATCAATTTTAAGCAATCCTGCTTTGGTTAGTTGATATTTAGCGAGGTCGTCATTACAGTTATCGCCCTTGAGAATCTTTTGAAAGCAATGGAAAAGGTTTTTATTATTTTCCAAAAGTTCTGATGCTCTAGATAAGTAATCCCAAAAAGGGCCATCTGTTTGAGTTGCTTTGTTTTCTAGTTGTGCAAAAGTCATTCCTTGACTAATTTGATAAAGTGCTTGATTGATTAAAGCCGGATGTCCTCCCGTCAGCTTCATCAGGAACTCAACTTCCGGTTTTGTTAAAGGAGTGGATAAGTTGTATTTTGTAGAAAGGTCTACTATTTGCTCTTGGCTAAATTCTTTTAACTCTACTACTGTGCCTACATTTTGAAGAACTGAGCCTCTGATTCCCAGGATAGAGTATGGTTCTGTGGAGTAGGCAATCACAATACTAGGCCAAATAATTGGGGCTTGACTTACGACTTTCATCCTTTTTTCATTCCAAGAGCGCAAAAATTTTAGGAATGGGTCTTGAGTAGGTTTGCCTAAAACTTCATCTATGCCATCTATTAGTAAAGTTTTCGGCTGTTTTATGGGTAAAAAAATATGGTCGTGCAAATAGTTAGCACAGTTTAGTTGTGGGGTTAAATTTGCGTTCCAATGCTCTTTTAAATCGGGCAAATTTTTTAAATCGTTGAGTCCGCGTCTTTGCAGTGCATCGCTAAAGGTTTTGATGAGCGCACTTGTGAACTGATACAAGAGTGTATCTAGGTCGTTGAATACATCTGTATAAAAATATTCGTCTCCTCCTAAATCTACAAAGCCAACTATATGATTTTGTTGCTTTTCTAAAAAGTATTGGATTCGCCGTAGTAGGGAAGATTTCCCCATCTGCTTAGGCGCTCTAATTCTGATAAAGGGTCTAGAGCCTTCTCTACTTGCGCCGAGTTTCAAATTTTGGATACAAATTTCATCTGCTTCTCGTTTCAAATATAGTGGGGAATCAAGAGGGACAATTCCTGTCAGAGGAGCAATTTGCTTTGTTTCATCAACTTTTTTGTAATGACTGTATTCTAACCAAGTAATTTTATAGGGATTGTTACCTTTACCTTGACGCTCCATAGAAATGCGCCCGACTTCCTGAAGTCTCAGGAGTTTTCTTCGAGCTGTGGCAGTGGAACAATTAAGGGCATTTTTTTGGCAAAGTTGGGCAAAGTCATTTTGACTTAGATAGGCACTTCCTTTGCCATCTATTAATTCATTTTCCAAAATTTTCCAATATTCTTCTTCTTCAGTGGTTAAGGGTTTTATGGCTTTCGGGGTGGGCATAAGCTTTGAGCGGATATTTCACTTAAACTATTGTAAATGGCTTAAATTAAAATTTTTTATACTAATGCTTCAGGTAATGCTTCAAATTTTGAAAATTATGCTTTATTAATACCTCTGATTGCTTCAATGATTGCTTTAATGCGTCGCCAAAATGAAGTAATGAACTAAGGTAATTTTCCCGGATTTTGTTTATGAATAGAGTTATCAACTCCACGATGGTTTCACAGAGGAAACGATGGATTTTTTGTTCTGCACCATGAAAGCGTCTTGTAGGTATGGTTGGGTTCGGAATGCCGAAAGCAACACTCTGCAAGAGGGAACTATTAAACAGTCTAACGAGATTGAAGGGGTGCCGTTGAGAAAGCCAACCTCTACGTTTAAGGGGATTGGAAGGGGTTGGGTTCCGGAAACTGGAAATGGTGCGTAAGTTTTATATTTTGCAGCATTGGGAAGAATGGGAGGCTTCTCCCAGCTTTCATTCCCAGAGCCAGCTTGGGAACGAGGATAAATGGTTGGTCTTTAAAAGCTTAGTTTGCTGTGTTTTGGGCGTGATTTTCGCGTTTTTGGAATGAAAACCTTCCCTAATATGCCACTTCAAGGCGCGTCGGGTCGCCAGCCGCTTCAAGCGCCATCATTCAAACCAATATATGTGGTGGTCGGTGGTAGTCTGCTGGCCGGTGGCTATCTGTTAGCTGCTTTCGGTTTGCCGTTCAATTTACCGTCTTCTGTGCCAAAACCTAACACCAAAGAGCGCAGCCTCTTATGTTCTGAGATTGTAGAGCCGAAGGCGGTGCTATCGCGGGAGCAGTTGGCGCAATTGATGACTGTGCCTGAACGCAGTCAACGCAGCAAGGTGCAGGAGATTGTCAAGCAGCCTTATTGCAGGTTGCCGGGTTTGAGTATTCGTGTGGGGGCGACGACTGAACGGGAGCTTTATCCGTTGTCGTTTGACCCGCAGACATCGCTACTTGTTCTCTATGAGGGACAAACTTACGTAGGCTATGGATTTAAACGTTTTTAGGGTGGCGATTCAATACTTCTGGGCTAGTAATGTTCAATCTCAGGAGATCCCCCCAACCCCGTCTCAGGAGATCCCCCCAACCCCCCTTTTTAAGGGGGGCTTTTCTCTCGCCTTTTTAAGGGGGGCCAGGGGAGATAAAGCTTTAACCCAGAGGTGTTGGGTAGCGATACTGCTAATGCAGTCGCTTCGCTACGCATCAATATTACTTTTGATTGTTGGTTGCACAAAAAAACCTCCTACGGAAGCGCCTAGGGAGATCAAGCTTTACCAAAACTGGGAACTGCAACCGGGTCAAGTTGTGGGGGGGCATGCGGTGGTTAGCGGTTTGGGTGATTTATCCATTGCTTTGAAGGGGGATGCGGTGTATGCGCCGTTTGATGGTCGGGTGCAACCCCACAACTCAAGTTGCGTGATTTTTTCCAGTGAGGAAATTCCAGTTTATTTGTTTCGCTTGTGTGGGTTGCGATCGCTTAATTTTGGTTTCCTCAGTGCAGGTGACACTATCGGTAGTGGTAAAGAGTTGCAGATTGCGGTGCTAACACGGCAACCGGATGGTCGCTGGGCTTTGGTTGAGCCTTCTAAGAAGATTATCGAGCAAATGTTGTTGCGGTAAGTCAATGTCAGTAACGTTTGATTCCCCAACTGCCCATAAATTGGGGGCTTTGTTCAAGTTGCATATTGACTAATTTCGCTAATTAATTACACAGGGCTATGAAATTTCATTTTGCTAAATTGATCGGCAGTTTCTTAATGTTGCTGCTGGGAAGTCAAGCTGCTGTAGGTTTAAAGGTGCTATCTGAGGAGATGTCAGAAAGTGTTGCTTTTAACCCAACGCCTGTCACCCTAGATTTTGGGGTTGAGGCTACTGAACCTACAGCTAAGACTGATACGACAAGTGATGATGCAGAGAACTTAAATGCGATCGCTTCCAAAACTGCATCAAAGCTATTTGCTACTAAAAAATCTCCTGGTAGCATCGCTATAGGAGCCGCAGAGGGCAACTTCACTCTGACTGGCGAAACCACATCCTTGTATTTTGGTCACACAGATCCGGGCAACCATGTTGTAAATAGGGGATTTTGCAGCTGGAATCGCGCCAAAAATCTAACTTTGCAAGAGGCAAATCGGCGTTGTCTCAAGGCACTGCAACGTCAAGGAGCATCCACAGAACGAAAACTCAAAGCACTCTCAATTGACGCATCAGCCCACACTGAAGCTTTGGTAAATGGAACTGATTTGTGGAACCAATCTAACTCTGCTGGCCCCAAGTTTGCTTTAGCATACCAGAAAGCTTTGAATAAAGGACTGACGGGAAGGCGTGCCTATACATACGCACGAGTCGAAGCGTTCCGTAGGAAAAATGGAGTTCTTGATGCTAGTGGACTATTTGGTATCTGCACTAGAGAACCTTACTATCGAAACCGACTTATCGGGTATCCTCCCTACTCAGAATCTTGGCGATGGAATTGCATTGCTCTGGATCAAGAACGGCGAGTCAAAATAGTTAGCAAAGCTTTAAGGCAGAACATTCAGAAGGCTACAATACGATCGCCCCAACCTCCTTTAAAAAGGGAGGCTGTAAAAGGCAAAAGTGAAGAAAGACAAAAAAGTGGTGTAGCGGCGAGTTCTTCCGATAATATCAGCCGCCAAAAGATATCTTCAGTAAACCCGCCTTCTTTACAACAGCCTAGCGATCCAAATTCTGTAGCGTTAAGCTTTGAACCTGCTGTGGAAGCGGTTCCCATTGCATCGACGATAGTATCTAGTGAAGATGCGATCGCTACCGATGAAAACCAGATAGATTTAAACGTCAAAGAGCAAAACGCAGCAAATAACTCGTCTGTACTTCTATTTGACCCTTTCGTAGAACAAGTTCCTATCTCGCCCGCCCAACAATCGAACGCCCAAAAAGTTACAGATTATACAACTTTTTCCAGCATTGATCAGTGGACACCAAACCTGGAAAAGACACCCAAAAGAGGCGATTATCTTGCAGGTTATGGAGTAACATCTTCTTATGGCAGACGGGTTCACCCGGTCACTGGAAAAGTACATTTTCATGGCGGAGTGGACTTGGGAACTCCCATGAATACACCGATTTATGCCATTGGTAGACCTGGAACAAAAACAGGTTTGTGGTGTTGGATAGATGCTAATGGTGGGGGGCTGGTGGCGACGATGACCTCTCCATCTTTCCCGTCTTTGAAGTTTGATGCTCTCCACCTATCTTGGTGCAAATCTATTACCAATGGACCTAAGATTAAAATCGATGCTGGGTCAATTATCGGCGGTACTGGTAACTCAGGGCGCAGCACTGGCCCGCATCTACATTTCCAGGTGCGCGACTTGAAGACGGGTAAGAAAATCTCTCCCAACAAAGGACAATTATCATGGGTGTTAACTGGAAAGTCGCCTAAACCATCTAATAAATAACCAGAGTTTATCAAGAACCTTAGAAGAGGGTCGCCAGGAGGGTTTTGAGCAAGGTCAGCTACAAGCTAAGTTAGAAATGATGCTCCGGCTACTACAAAAAGGATTAAGTATGGAGCAAGTACCAGAGATTTTAGAGCTAGATGTTGAAACGGTGAGACAATCAGCGCAGGAGCAACCCTAAACAGTATGTTGCTGTCTAATTTATTAATAAGTAGCGACACAGAGGGCAACTATCTACAGTGCTTTTAAAGTTAGCTAAGTGTGGCAAGCTGTGGAATATCAGCAAAAAGGCTTTCATCAATAGCCCCTAACATTTTAAGTGTAGATCTCTGCGCTTCTGTTAAACCAGTAACGCCAGTTATGTTTAGTGCCTCGTAGGGTCTAGGAACTTGTAGGGTTTGAATGCACTTACTGTTGGTTGTCCGTTGTCCGTTGTTAATTGTTTTTGACCAGCGATCGCTAACATCCCAAAGTTTAATTGTTTCATCTTGGCTACAGCTGGCGAGGATTTGCCCATCCGGATTATAGGCGAGAAACCGAACCCATTTAGTATGTCCTTGGAGATGGCAGCACTGCAAAGTCGAAACATCCCAGAGTTTCACTACTGCATCAGCACCAGTACTGGCGAAGGTTTTCCCATTAGGATCGAAAGCAACTGACAAAACTGGGCCAGTGTGTGCTGAAATTTGGCGACATTTCCCTGTATTGACGTGCCAAAGTTTGACAATTCCATCAGCACTACCGCTGGCGATGGTTTGTCCATCCGGACTGATGGCACAAGAACGAATCCAACTATTATGTCCCGACAAAGTGCTGATGCAGCGACTTGTGCGGACATCCCAAAGTCTGAGGGTTTGATCTTGACTGCCACTAACGAGGATTTGCCCATCTAAACTTAGGGAAATTGACCAAACGCCGCCATTGTGTCCCTGCAATGTTTGGCGACAGAAACCTTGGGGGATATGCCAGATTTTGATGGTTCCGTCGAGACTACCACTCAAAAGGGTTTGCCCGTCGGGACTAAAGATGACGGAAAATACTGCATCTGTATGTCCTTTGAGAGTTCGCAGATGTTCTCCTGTCCGGGTGTCCCAGAGTTTAATTGTCCGGTCTTCACTACCACTGGCAAGAATTGAACCTTGAGGGTTGAAAGCTAAAGACCAGATCCAGCTGGTGTGTCTTTGTGTAGAGATGTTACTTGTAACGTCTCTACATTTACCAGTTTTAACGTCCCAAAACCGAATTCCCCGATCCTGGCTACCACTGGCAATCATCCCCCCTAACTCCCCTTGGTAAGGAGAGTTAGGATTGAAAGCTACAGACCAAATTCCATTGCTATGTCCCTGCAAAGTCTTGAGACAGAGATTGGTGCGACTATCCCACAATCGCACAGACCGATCTTCGCTGCCACTCGCCAAAAGACCGCCATCGGGACTGAAGGCGACAGATGAAATCCAGCTAGTGTGACCTTTGAGAACTCGCAAGACTTCACCTGTACGCTGATTCCAGAGTCGTACAGATTGGTCATCGCTACCACTAGCGAGAAATTGTCCATCAGCACTAAAAGCTACGGTTCGGATTTGTTTGGAGTGTCCTACTAAGGATTTTAGAAGGTTTCCGTTGCTGACATTCCAAAGTTTGACAGCGCGATCGCTACTTCCACTCGCTAAGACACAACCATCGGGACTGAAAGCAACTGACCAAACTCTTTGAGTGTGTCCCTGCAAAATTCTCACACACTCACCTGTACTCACATCCCACAATCGCACGGTACAATCGTAACTTCCACTGGCAAGTAAGAGTTTTGAATTGTAGAGACGCGATGTATCGCCTCTTGAGTTTTGAGTTGAAGCGGGAGTATTTGAGTATGCTTGTGGAGAAAAGGCAACAGAACGAACTTCATCAGCGTGTCCTGACAAAGTGCTGACGAGTTCACCCTTTTTCACATCCCATACTCGCACTAAGTGGTCTTCGCTGCCACTGGCGAGAAGACGACCATCGGGGCTGAATGCCAAAGAAAACACCCGGTCGGTATATCCTTCTAGTGTATATAGACATTCCCCGGTTCTCACATCCCACAGCTGGACAATTCGATTGGCGCTGCTTGCCAAAAGACGACCGTTGGGACTAAATGCAACGCACCAAATCCAGCCAGAATCTACTTTACAGGTTAGCAATTGTTTGCTGTTCTCTACTTGCCAAACGTGAATTTCATGATTGACATCGCCAGTCGCTAATAACTTGCCATCTGGACTGAAAGCTACAGATAAGATTTGGCTGAAGGTTTCTGTGAAAACTGATTTAGACACATCCGCACCAGCAAAGTTAACTTGATGCAGATTGACGTGACATAGATATGCCTGCCAAACTGTCAGATGAGAAAAATCCCAATCTTTCAAGTCTGAGGAAATTTGGCAAAGTAGGTTTAGGATATTACCGCTGACATAACCTGTTTCTTTGGGAGATTTGCCGCGTAAGTTAGATAAAAGTTGTCTAAATTTGTCTTCCAAGTTTCCAGTGTTGTTGACATTTAGCAGCTTATCTACAACTGGCTTGAGAATTAGGCGAATTTGAGTTTCCCGAATATAGTCTTTTGCCGTAGCTTTGATTAAAGCATGGCTTTTGAAAAGGCTAAGGGGTAATTGGGAATTGGCGATTGGGGAAGAGGGATTGGGGAAGAGGGATTGGGTAGACTTCGGAAAAGCTTCTTTGACCTCCTTGTCCTCCTTGTCCTCCTTGTCCTCCTTGTCCCCAGTCCCCAATCCCCAATCGCCAATTCCCAGTCCCCAGTCCCCACCCCCGATTTCTTGGCAAATTTGTTCGATTAAGCGATCGCTCATGTACTCCATTACCACTGGTTGCAGGGTAAACTGGGTGCGGTATTTTTCAATAAGCGATCGCCTCTCCAGAGATGTTAGCGCCTCCAGCAAGTTACCCAGCGATACTTGGGGGACGAAATTCGCCCGTAATTCTGATAAAGTAACTGGTTCCCGGTCAATTGCCAGCCAATACATCACGTGTTGCTCTAATTCTGACAGGCGTTCGATCTGACGTGCTAACAAATCCCGAATATCGCCAAAAACTGAGCTTCCCTGGCCCAGAACTTCGAGAAAATCGCCAATACTGCCATCAAAGAAATCTTTGATGACGGGTGCTACCATTTTTAAAGCTAAAGGGTTGCCTGCATAGTGTCCGATTAAGATTTTCCATTGCGACTCTGAACCTGAGAAATTACCCTTGACATTAAATATATTTTGTGCACCAAAAGTCGATAAACCAGTTAATCGTAGCGATCGCATCTGGCTTATTTCCCCAACTTTTGCAGCGATTCCTCTAGGTTCTTCCCGACTCGTCAACACCAGAACGCTTTTATGGTTGGTTTCCCCAACGCATCGCAACAGCTGACCGTAACCTTCATACCCAGTTTGGTAGCCACTATTGCGATCGCCTGGTTGCATAATCGTCTCGCCGTTATCTAAGACCAGAAGACAACGACTTAAGCGTAAGTAATCCAAAAGACGCAAGATGCGACCATCCAGAGTTTCTGGCAAATCAGTTTCCTGATGATTTGAAAGAAACTGGAGCAAATCTGCCAACAAATCTAAAATTGGTGGCGCATTACGGAGACTGCGCCAGATAACATACTCAAACTGGTGCTGAATTTGTTTGGCTAACTTCACCGATAAAGATGTTTTGCCAATTCCACCCATACCAAACAAACCAATAAAGCGGACGCTTTCGCTTAAAATCCAGCGTTCCAGCGTCGCCAGTTCCTGAGTGCGATCGCTCAAAACTGATACATCCGTCGCATCACCCCAGTCAGTTTTGGGGATTGGGAATTGGGAATTGGTTTTCTCTTTCTCTCCCACTCTCGCCTTCCGCTTCAGAATTAACTGCACATTACTTTTAGTCACCTTTTCCCCAAACGCCTTAGAAAGCAATTGCCATAACTGGGAACCCGTCTGCTTGAGATAACCAACCTCATAGCCAAGTTTCCTCGAAATGTCCTGATATGATTGTTCTTCCCAGGCATACCGAAATACCGTTACTTGCAGCTTGCTTAAACGTTCTTCGCTTAAGGCTTTTTCAACAAATAGCAGTGCTTCTTCAGTATTCATAAAATTTAAAAAAGCAAAAAAGTAATTTTTGATTCAGTTTTTATTTCACAAAAGTGAATTTATATCTTGCACCTGTCTTAAATTGAGGCACCTCAATATTTTCCTTATCTGTCCGCAGCCTGCTTGATTATTTAGCACTATCCCTGGAAATGCTTTGTTTTTTTGCTTAGATGCAGATATTAGAGTTTTCTTAACCTGGCCTTTGTTACTTTGATTACATTTTTCGCAGAGGGATGTAACCTTTAACGAACTTTTTCCGAACCTTTAAAATTGACGAACGCTGCTAAACTCTTTTTTAAAGCAAGACTAAACAAAAATAACCTATTAGTCAGCAGCCATTGGTAAGCGACGCAAGCAACAACGGACAACTGACAACAGACATTCGCGCAGGAGAGAACAGTGAACGCTAAAAAGTCTTTCCACCTACCCCGCCGTCAAGTCATTCGCGGAATATTAGCCACCACAGCATTTGGTATCACAGCGAAATTTGGGACTGGATGCAGTTCTTCTGCACCGGAAACTCAAGCCACCTCAAGTGGAGAAGCCAAGCCAATAGTCATGGGATTTATTTATGTGGGGCCAAAAGATGACTATGGCTACAACCAAGCTCATGCTGAAGGGAGAACAGGCGTTGCTAAATTAAATTGGGTAAAAACCGTTGAAGAAGCCAGCGTTCCGGAAACTACATCAGTAGAAGAAACGATGCGGAACATGATTGAACAGGATGGCGCAACGGTGGTGTTTCCAACATCTTTTGGCTACTACGATCCGCATATCTTGAAACTTGCCAAAGAGTATCCAGAAGTTCAATTTTTCCACTGCGGCGGACGTTATGAAGAAGGGAAACATCCCAAGAACGTTGGCAGCTATTATGGCTACATTGATGAAGCTGAATATGTAGCAGGTATCGTGGCTGCTCATACTTCCAAATCTGGCAAATTAGGCTTTATTGCTGCTAAGCCAATTCCCCAGGTACTCCGCAATATTAACAGCTTTGCATTAGGCGCACGCAGCGTCAATCCGAAGATTACGACCCAGGTACTTTTCACCGGAGATTGGGCGGTTCCCGTTAAAGAAGCGGAAGCTGCTAATAGTATGGCAGACCAGGGTATTGATGTACTCACCTGTCACGTAGATAGCCCAAAAGTCGTCATGGAAACGGCTGAAAAACGCAGTATTTTCTGTACTGGCTACCACGCGAATCAAGCCACGTTAGCACCTAAAGGATATTTGACGGGTGCGGAGTGGGACTGGGCGAAACTTTATTCAGATTATGCCCAAATGATCAAGGCTGGCAAAACTTTGATGAATGGGGGAATTCCGCATTTAGTGCGCGGTGGTTTGAAGGAAGGCTTTTTAAAATTGTCGCCTTACGGTTCTGTCGTCTCTGCGGATGCAAAAAAGGATGCTGATGCGGCTAAAGAGAAGTTTATGGAGGGCAACATGGTGGTTTACAAGGGCGGAATTAAAGACAATACAGGCAAAGTTGTCATTCCCCCAGGTAAGGATTTAAAACAGCAGGACGGGGAACTAGAAAAGATGAATTGGTTGGCGGAAGGAGTTCTCGGTAGTGTCAGCAGTTAACTGGTTAGGTCAAGATGGTTAATTGTAATAGCATTTCCTATTTGTGAGTGTACGGATGAAATCCCCCTAACCTCTGTTTAAGGGGGAAATAAACAGCTAAAGCGTAGCAGTAAAAAAGTGAATTAGTGTAAGCAGCAATTAGCGAAGGAGTTTATGATTAACCGTCGCAATTGGCGTGGGATAGAAGCAATTTGCATTCCGGTCGCCGCCTTATTTTTTTCATTGTTACTGTTTGGAATTTTTTGTGCATTGGCGGGGGCTAATCCCTTCGCCGTCTATGCTTCAATTTACAAAGCAGCTTTTGGCAGTTGGCGTTCTTTTCAGAATTCTCTGCTACGGGCGGCTCCTTTGATGCTAAGTTCCCTTTGTACGGCGCTTCCGGCTCGTTTGGGACTGGTGATTATTGGTAATGAGGGGGCGCTGGTAGTTGGGGGACTGGGGGCTGTAGCTGCTGGTTTAGCCTTGTCTACTGCACCGCCAACAATTGTGCAAATTGCGATGGCGCTGGCTGGGATAATTTGCGGTGGTTTGTGGATTGGGGCGGTAGGAGCGTTACGTCACTACCGAGCTGTGAATGAAACGATTAGTAGTTTGCTGTTGAATTATATAGCGATCGCTCTCCTCAATCATCTAGTCGGCGGCCCGATGCGCGATCCTAGTTCCTTAAATAAGCCTTCCAGCTACCCGATTGCTGACATCAACATGATTGGGAGTATCCCGGGAACGCGAGTTCACTACGGTTTGATTTATGGGTTGATTGCGTGTGCGATCGCATATTTCCTGATTCAGCGTACCACTTTCGGTTTTGCCGCCCGCACCGCCGGAGGTAATATCCGCGCCGCTAGAATTGCTGGACTCCCGGTAGGTAAGCTGACTATGGCAATTTGTTTTTTGGCTGGTTCGTGTGCTGGGTTAGCTGGGATGGTGGAAGTAGCTGCTGTGCATGGTAGAGCTAACGAATCCCTAAATGCAAACTATGGTTACGGTGGGATTTTGGTAGCATTTATTGCTCGACATAACCCGTTAGCTGCAAGTTTAGTGGCAATTTTACTCGGCGGTATTCTTGCCAGTGGCGGCATTTTGCAACGAGCGCATAATTTACCAGATGCAACTGTTTTGGTTTTTCAAGGGTTAGTTTTTTTGGTGGTTCTGTATAGCGAATCGCTTTATGGACGGTTGCCAATTTTCAAAGAAAGGGAACCTGGGAAAGGAACAGATTCTTTACCTCCAATTCCGAATCCGCAAGCACCGATTCCTAGTTAAAGATATTTTTGAACGCTCTCGTAACGCAAAGGTTTAGTAGGTAGGAGGAATCTAGAAATGACTACAGAAGCATTAGGCTGGTGGGGCGTACCGTTAGCGATCGCAGCGGGAACTTTGCGGGGAAGCGCTCCGTTTCTGTTTGTATCTTTGGGCGAATGTTTGACGGAAAAAAGCGGGAAAATTAATTTGGGACTTGAGGGAACGCTACTTACAGGTGCGATGAGTGCTTATGCTATTTCTTATCTGACTGGTTCGCCTTGGTTAGGGGTTTTAGTAGCAGGATTAGCGGGAATGGTACTCGGTTTTATTCATGCTTGGCTTTCTCAACAGCCAAGGGTAAATGATGTTGCTGTTGGCATTGCGATGATTATTTTTGGTAGTGGTATTGCCTTTTTCTTCGGTAAATCGTTTATTCAACCTTCAGCACCACAATTACCGACTATAGATTTAGGAACTTGGAGCAGTATTTCAGCGATACAATCAGCTTTAAAAATCAGTCCTTTGTTTTTGATTGGGGTAGCGATCGCGCCTTTGATGCAATGGTTTTTTAAATCAACTCGTTGGGGTTTATTTATCCGCGCAGTTGGCGATAGTCCTGATGCGGCTAAAGCGATGGGAATTTCTATCAACAAAGTGCGAATGATCTGCATTATTGCCGGGAGTTGTTTAGCAGGAATTGGTGGCGCTTACCTATCACTTTACTACCCTGGTAGTTGGAACGAGCGTATTTCTAGCGGTCAAGGTTTAATGGCCGTAGCACTGGTAATCTTTGCCCGTTGGAACCCAGTTCAATGTTTGTATGCTTCTTTGTTGTTTGGAGGAGCGCAAGCGATTGGCCCTGCTTTGCAATCAGTCGGGATAAATTCTTACTACTACTTATTCAATGCTTCTCCCTACATTCTGACACTGCTAATTATGATCATCACCTGTTCGCCAAAACGAACTTTAACGGGTGCGCCAGGAGCATTAGGACAATAAATTTTAAGGGCTGATGGCTAATAGAATAACCCTTGATTATTCTATTAGCATTTAGGGAAATAGGATGCAACAAGCTATACCTTTGGCAGTAAATGGAACATTGATGAGGGGATTAGAGTTAAATGGAAATCTCCTAGCAGTTGGAGCAACATTTGTGAGAGAGTCCATCACAGAACCAACATATAGGCTTTGGTCAATTGATGACAGCTATCCAGCAATGCTGCGAGTGACGACTGGAGGGAACGCGATCGCGCTCGAAATTTGGGAAGTTCCTATCCCTAGCCTGTCCACAATCTTATTACAAGAACCTCCCGGATTGTGCATCGGTAAAATCCACCTTTGGGATGGTGAAATAGTTCTCGGAGTCTTAGCAGAACCTTACCTATGCGAAAACAGACAAGAAATTACTAAATGGGGCGGTTGGCGGGAATACAAAAAAACGTAAAAAGCAAAAACATTAAATTGCTTATCCGGCTTCTGTCAAAACTTGTCTTCTCTCTGCGTCCGGGAGCATCTGTGCGGTTCGTTTTTCTTCTTCCTCTTTTCTAAGCGCTATCGCTAACGCGCATGGCGAGAGCTAATGCAGTTTATTCCTTCTTATACTATTATGGGCAAATTTGTTGAAGCAGACCCCTATCCCTATCCCTACAACGGCGAATTGCGCCCAGAAAACACCGTTCTGCTAATCATCGATATGCAGAGTGATTTCTGTGGACATGGCGGCTATGTAGACAAAATGGGCTACGATTTATCCCTGACTCGCGCACCAATTGAGCCGATAAAACGGGTCTTAAAAACGGTGCGTGCAAAAGGTTTTCACGTAATGCACACCCGCGAGGGACATCGACCCGACTTGTCAGATTTGCCAGAAAATAAACAGTGGCGCAGTCGCCAAATTGGAGCCGGAATTGGCGACCCCGGCCCCTGTGGAAAAATTTTAGTAAGAGGTGAACCAGGTTGGGAAATTATTCCTGAACTCGCGCCAATTCCCGGAGAAGCTGTTATCGATAAACCGGGAAAAGGGTCATTTTATGCCACAGATTTAGACCTATTACTAAAACGCCGAAACATCCAAAATATTGTCTTAGCAGGAATTACCACAGATGTTTGCGTTCATACTACGATGCGCGACGCTAACGACCGGGGTTATGAATGCCTCATGTTATCTGATTGTACAGGTGCCACCGACTACGGCAACCATTTAGCAGCGCTGAAGATGATTAAAATGCAAGGCGGCGTTTTTGGAGCAGTTGCAGATTCATGGGCATTTATCGAGGCAATCGAGGAATAGTTATTAGTTATTAATTAACAAGTCTAAAACCAACTATAAGGCGTACATGCAATGACAGAAGCAACAGAGTCTTTAATCCAAAATTCAAAATCTAAACTTCAATATTCTGAGCCGCCACCCGAACTAGAAGTGGTGAGTATGACCAAACAATTTGGTACTTTTACCGCTTTAGATAACGTCTCGCTGCACCTAAAACCGGGAACTTTTCATGCCTTGCTGGGGGAAAATGGAGCGGGGAAAAGTACCCTAGTTAAGTGCATCATGGGTTTCTACACTCCTACTTCTGGCGAGGTGTTGATTGATAAACAAACTCGCACCATCGACAGCCCCCGCGATGCTCACAAATATGGCATAGGTATGGTCTACCAACACTTTACCTCTGTACCTGCTATGACTGTAGCTGAAAATTTAGTTTTATCTCGCTTCGATAATTCCAACCTAATTAAGTGGAAACAAGAACGCGATCGCTTAAATGCGTTTATGCAAAAAGCTCCTTTTCAGGTTCCTTTAGACATCCCCATTACTCAATTAGCCGCCGGACAGAAACAGAAATTAGAAATACTCAAACAAATTTATCTTCAGAGTCGCATCTTGATTTTAGACGAACCTACTTCTGTGCTGACTCCGCAAGAAGCTGATGAAGTTTTGGGGTTATTGCGGGAGGAAGTGACGGCGAAACGGTTAAGCGTATTGATGATCAGCCACAAATTCCGCGAAGTGATGGCTTTTGCGGATGAAATAACTGTACTGCGTAAAGGTAAACTTGTGGGTTCTGGAGGAGTGAAGGATTTAACTATCTCAGAGATGTCTGAGATGATGATGGGTGAAAAGCGGGAACCGCAACAGGTTGAAAAGATAGCATTCCCCTCTATAACTCCAGTTCTGGAAATTAAAGATATCCATGCTAATAAAGATAATGGACTGGAGGCAGTTGCAGGGGTAAATCTGACAGTCCACAGTGGGGAAATTGTGGGTATTGCTGGTATTTCTGGTAATGGTCAGGGGGAACTGGTGGAGGTGCTGGCGGGACAGCGGGAGGCTACCGGAGGAAAAGTTTTGGTGAATGGGGAAGTTTATACCGCAACGCGATCGCAAATGTATCGTCATCGAGTTTTTGCGTTACCGGAAGAACCGTTACGCAATGCCTGCGTGCCTCACATGAGCGTAGCAGAAAATATGGCTCTGCGGACGTTTGACCGTGCGCCGCAAGCTAAAGGGGGTGTGTTGCTTGTCCTTGACGCTATTCGAGATGCGGCTAAGAGTTTAATTAGTCAATTTTCAGTGAAAACACCCTCGCCAGAAACGCCTGTTGGCAATCTTTCGGGGGGAAACGTGCAGCGCACTGTTTTAGCAAGGGAACTTTCTGCTGAACATATTAAGTTGCTAATTGCTGCTAATCCCTGCTTTGGACTGGATTTTGCGGCTGTGGAGTTCATTCACGGTCAAATAATTGAGGCGAGAAATCGCGGCGTAGCGGTGTTGTTGGTGAGCGAAGATTTGGATGAATTGCTGAAATTAACTGACCGAATTGTGGTAGTCAGTGAAGGAAAATTTGTTTATGAAAGTGAGACAAAAGATGCTGATTTTAGCGAACTAGGTAAGCGGATGGCAGGACATTGAATAGTTATTAATCTTTGGCTAAGGTCTGGATGGCTAATAGCTTTTGAACAATCCCTAATCCCCGATTTCCAATGACCAATGACAACCAATTGCTCCTCAAGGATTTACTCAATATCGCCACGCGACAGGATGATTTGCTTTGGGAACCCTTCCACCCTGGTGTTGATATTTACCGACTTTATGGAGATGGTAAAGGCGCTGCTGCTGCTTTGCTTCGATATCAGCCGGGAGCAAGTGTTCCAAAACACGATCACACGGGGTTTGAACACATCTTCGTCTTATCTGGTTCGCAAACTGACCAAAATGGCGAATATCAGGCGGGAACTCTGGTGATTAATCCACCTAGCAGTAATCACAGTGTTATTAGCGTGTCTGGTTGCATTGTTTTGGCAATTTGGGAGAAGCCTGTCTCTTTAGTAGCTAATGGGTAATGGGATTTTTCTACTACCTATTAGCAATCATTCAATTAGCAATCCTTCAATTATGGTATTAATTTCTGCTTTACCTTACGATTATGAATTGCCTACCTCTGATGGTTTGGCGCTGTTAATTATTGATATGCAGCGAGATTTTTTGGAACCGGGGGGCTTTGGGGATGCTTTGGGAAATGATGTCAGCCGTCTACAGGCAATTGTCCCTATTTTAAGAGAATTATTGTCCGCGTTTCGGGCGCGAAACCTGCCGATTTTTTACACGGTTGAAGGTCATAAACCTGATTTATCTGATTGTCCGCCATCGAAGTTGCATCGAGGCCAAGGTAAGTTAAAAATTGGCGATGTTGCTTCTATGGGGCGCATTTTAATTTTGGGAGAACCAGGAAATGAAATTATTCCAGAATTGTCGCCTTTACCTGGTGAAACGGTGATTCCAAAACCAGGGAAGGGTGCTTTTTATCATACTAATTTGGAGTTATTACTGCGGGAAAAGAAGATTACTCATCTGTTGGTTACTGGGGTAACTACTGAAGTTTGCGTTCAGACGACGATTCGCGAGGCGAATGACCGAGGTTATGAGTGTTTGCTGGTAGAAGATGCGACGGAAAGCTACTTTCCTGATTTTAAACAATCCACTTTGGAAATGATTCGCGCTCAAGGTGGAATTGTTGGTTGGACTGCACCTGCTGCGAATATTTTCCCAGCTTTGGAAAAGTGGAAACCGCGTGAAAAGTTAGGCATCAGGAGTTAGCGTATTTATTTACAATGATTTGGAATTTGTCAAGAATTAGGAGTTATTAATTCATAACTCCTAACTTTGCTATAGCAGTCCTAAATGATTCGTGAAGGCAAGATACCCGATTTCTTTAAGAAGTCGGGTATCTGAACTCTAGCGAGGATTGCAATATTCTCTGAACTATATGCGATCGCTTATTATTTTTACGCATTGTTACTTAGGTTACATAATTAAATTTGTAAAATTGATAACAATATATGGAGGTTGAATTGGTGTGAGGAACTATGGTTAAGGCTGCAAATACCTGTGACTACCTGCGATCGCTTGCAAGTAATTTCTGGTTGGGTTTGTTACTTTCTAGCGCTGTAACGCCTTTCGTGCCATCGCCAGCGATCGCAAGTGAAGTTCAACAGGCTGGGGTGTCACCGGAAGCATCAACAACTGATGAAGTTACCCCGGTTGCCGAACCTACGATAAATGAAGTAAAAATTGATACAGACATTTCAGAGACTGTAATATCGCAGTCCGCATTAGAAGAGGTTACTCCTGCTGGTAATGTAGCCCAACCATTGCCAATTGATGATGTAAATTCCCCTACCGATTTTAATTTGGAGTCGGAAGCGGAAAACATCGATGCGGCGATGGAACAAGTTACCAATGTTTCGCAATTGCGAGATGTGCAACCGACAGATTGGGCGTATGAAGCATTGCGAAGCCTTGTAGAACGTTACGGTTGTATAGCAGGATATCCTGATGGCACCTTTCGCGGCAATAGAGCTTTAAGTCGCTATGAATTTGCTGCTGGTGTAAATGCTTGTTTGCAGCAAATTGAGAAATTAATTGCTGTTAGTACGGCTGATTTTGTCACCAAAGAAGATTTAGCAACACTGCAACGATTAATTAGTGAATTTGGCACAGAATTAGCAACGCTACGCACTCGCGTGGATAATTTGGAAGGTCGCACCAAATTCTTAGAAGAAAATCAGTTTTCTACTACTACTAAACTCAGCGGACTTGCCTGGTTTAATGTTACTGGAGCCTCTGCTAGTGATGATATTACAGTTGAAGCCGCAGGTTCACTTACACCTTTGGTACTCAGAAGTCCCGGACGAGATGCGAAATTTAGACCAATTCAGCAAAAAATAAAAGACGATCCTAATATCACTCTTAGCAATTTGGTATGGCTAACGCTAGAAACGTCTTTTACTGGTAGAGATAGCTTGGTTACTCAGTTAGCTGCGGGTAATGGAGATTCACCAGCTAACGCCTTTGCTTCTGCGGGACTTTATAACACATTTGGAACACCATTTCTTGACCAAACTGCGGGTGTCCAAGGAGACAACAATGATGTCATCGTGCGGGAATTGTTTTACAGCTTCCCTCTCAGGGAGAATATTCAGGTAGTGGTAGGGCCTCGGATTAACTGGTATCGCTACTTTGACAACAATGCTTTCAGCTTTTTCTTGACGGGTGCAACTACCTTTAACTCTAACGGCAGCACTTTATTAAATACCATTGACCGGGGTGCAGGTGCAGCTGTTTTGTGGGATATTAATCGGCAGTTCAAGCTGCGCGTTGCTTATTTAGGTGAGAGTGATGAATTTTTACCCAGTGGGATATTTAACACCGCATCCGACCCGCGTAAAGGTGTATTTAGTCCTACTAACACCGCTACTGCTGAGTTAACTTTCTCGCCTACTGAGAGAATTAATCTCAGGTTAATTTACAACTATTCCAATATCGACCCGTCTTTCCCAATTTTCGACCAAAACGGCAACATCACTGGGTTTGGAATTGGTGGTGCGCCGGGAGAACCAATTTATGGGGTAGCTGATGATGGTTTTGGTGGTTCGATTAATAATGCGATCGCGCACACCTTTGGACTAAACTTTGATTGGTTAATTACCCGTGGTATTGGTGTCTTTGGACGCTATAGCTACGGGAGTACCAACATTGACCCCAAAACCCCAGGTCGTGGCGGTGGAGATGTTAACGCCCAGTCTTTGCAATTAGGGCTTGCTTTCCCCGATTTAGGTAGAAGAGGTGCGTTGGCAACAATATCTTACCTGATACCGTTCTCCGTATTGGATGGTCGTAGATTCTTGGCTGCTGGTGGCGGTGATGGTGGCGTTCAGTATGAGGTTGAAGCCGCATATTTCTTCCCCATAACTCAGAATATAGCGATTGTTCCCGCCTTTTATTTCATTGGCAACCCGAACAACTTCAGCGACAACCCCAATATCTATGTGGGTAACTTGCGAACGCAATTTAGCTTCTAGTTTTGTTTACTCCTTATTGCCTTTGACAAAAGCATCCTACCCCGCAAGCAAGTAGGTTGGGTTTCGCGATCGCAAAACCCAATCTACAATTTTTCTAGTGTCAACGTTTCCCCTTAAAATACGGCACGCCCAAAGCAGCGGGAACATCACTGCGAGGGGTACGTTGCAACAACACCACTAATGTAAGAACATAAGGCAGCATCAGCAAAAACTCATAAGGCAACTCCTTTGAACCTAATGCTTGTATGCGAAACTGTAAGGCATCGGCAATGCCAAACAGCAACGCCCCCCAAAGCGCCCGCGCAGGTCGCCAACGGGCAAAGAATACTAAAGCAACAGCTATCCAACCGCGTCCGGCGGTAATTCCCTCCCGGAATATGTGCAGCTGGGCAACTGTCAGGACTGCGCCACCCAAACCTGTTAGCGCTGAACCCAGCAATAAGCTTGCATAGCGGGTGCGTTCCACATTAATTCCGGAAGTGTCGGCGGCGGCGGGATTTTCCCCGACGGCGCGAATTTGTAAGCCCCAACGAGTCCGAAATAGGAGAAACCAGCAACAGAAAACCAATGCCACGCTGATGTAAACCATGACATTGTGGGTAAACAGTAACTCACCGATGATGGGAATCTGCGATAAAACTGGCAACGGTAAATCTACTAAACCTGTAACTCGCGCCGTCAGGGAACCAAACTGCTGTCGGTAGAGATAGGTTGTTAATCCCTGACCAAACAGTACCATTGTGACTCCTGCTACTACTTGGTCGGCTTTGAATGTCACCGTCATTACTGCCATTAACAACCCCATCAACATTCCTGCTAGCAGTCCTGCACCCAAACCCGCCCAAGCGCCGATAAGCGGTAGTTTTGCAGTGTTCTCCAGTCCGTAGGCAACTGTAAAGCCTGCCAGTCCTCCGACTAGCATCACGCCTTCCAATCCCAGGTTTAACACTCCCGCACGTTCGGTAATTATTTCTCCCAATACGGCGAGTAATATGGGGACAGCGAGGCGAATACCTGCTGCTATTAAGGCAATTAGGAAACTCCAGGTGAGAATTTGTTCCCAAGGCATAAAGGTAAAAAATAAAAGAATTCTCTGTTTCTTGGGCTTTTTTACTTGTTGCGAGCGATCGCATCCCCGACAATTACAAATAGCACCACTAGCGCTTGTATAACTTGGGAAACGGCAGCTGGTACTTGCAAAGAAACTTGCAAACCTTCTGCCCCAATTGTCAAGGCAGAAAACAACACAGCTGCAATTAATACGCCCACTGGATGCAACTGTCCCAGTAAGGCTACCAGAATCCCACTAAATCCATAACCGCCAGAAATGTTCCCCTTCAGGCGCGTGTAGGTGTAACTTACCTCGATAATCCCAGCAACGCCAGCCAGTGCGCCACTCAGCATCAAGGCGGTGAGAATGCTACCCGTGACGTTCATTCCAGCTGTGCGCGCGACGCTGGCGCGAGAACCAACTGCCCGCAACTTAAATCCCAGAGGTGTGCGCCAAAGCAAAATATATATTACGAGTACCAGTACCAGCGCCAGCACTACGCCCAGATGCAGCCGTCCGCCAAACAAAGTTGGAATTTGTGCTGCTGCACTAAATTGCGTTGACTCTGGCAAAAAACCATTCGGATCTCTTAAGGGACTGCGGGCGACGTACTGAACTAGCAAGATGGCAATATAATTCAACATCAGGGTGCAGATGATCACATTCATGCCCCGCTTGATGTGCAGCAATCCGGCGATTCCACTCCACAGCATTCCGCCAATTCCGCCTGCAATTAGCATTAGGGGAATTAGTAACCAAGGAGATAAGTTGGGCAGTGTCAGGGCGACAATGCTGCCACATAATGCGCCGATATAATATTGTCCTTCTGCGCCGATATTCCAAACTTTGCTGCGAAAGGCAACTGTTAGCCCTAAGCCAATAATTAATAAGGGTGTGGCTTTAAGAATTGTTTCTGTAAGTTGCCGAGTTCCCCCAAAGGCCTCAAACACCATCACCTGATAGGCTTTTAAGGGATTAACTCCAGCTAGGGCAATTAATATTCCTCCCAAGGCGAGGGCGAGGATTGCACCGAAGAAAGGCTTCAAGCGATTTCCCCAACCAGCAAGAGGCAAAAAAGAAGATGGTTTTTGTTTGTGGTTCTTTTTAGTGTTTTCTTTTAATTTTTCAATTACCACTCTCCCTCCTGTTAAGTTTTTAATGTTTTCCTGCCATCATTAATCCTAAGTGGCGCACATCAGCATTAGCATCAACGATACCCGCGATCGCGCCTTCGTAAAGTACCGCAATGCGATCGCTTAAATTTAATATCTCTTCGAGTTCTGTGGAAATCAGTAACACTGCTGCACCTGCATCTCTTTGGGCAATTAGTTGTTGATGTACGTACTCAATGGCGCTAATGTCTAATCCCCGTGTTGGTTGGGCGGCTAAGACAATTTGAGGACTGCGCGAAAGTTCTCTAGCGATCGCTACTTTCTGCGCGTTTCCACCGGAGAGTTTCCCGACGTGGGTGTGGGGGCTGGGGGTGCGAATCAGGTAGCGTTCTACTAGCTGGGTGCAGTGGCGGACAATTGCAGCTGGACGCAGTAAGCCTTTTTTGTTGAATGGTGGCTTTTGAATATCCCGTAAAACTAAGTTATCAGCAACGCTAAAATCTGGGATTAACCCCATTGTGTAACGGTCTGAGGGAATGTGGGCGAGGGTGCCATTTAGATTTATTTCGCCGCGTATTGGGCGTAAAGATGCGATCGCTTCCTCTAATTCTCGCTGTCCGTTACCATCGACTCCAGCAATTCCCACAATTTCTCCGGCATTAACTGCGAGATTTATTCCCTTTAATGCTGGCAATCCTCGGTCATTTTCTACCCACAAATCACGAATAATTAACGGGGGATTGGGGATTGGGGATTGGGGATTGGGGATTGGGGATTGGGCCTGTCTCTCAATTCTGATAACTTTATTAACTTCTCGTCCTACCATCAAATGAGCTAATTCCCGCTCATTTGATGCAGATGTTAACACTGTGGTAATTGTGCGTCCATCTCGCAGTACAGTTACGCGATCGCATATTGCCAAGACTTCATTTAATTTATGACTAATGAAAATGATTGATGTACCCCCAGCAGCCAAATTTCTTAATGTCTGCAAAAATCCTTCTACTTCCTGGGGAGCCAAAACTGCTGTAGGTTCATCTAATATTAATACTTTCGCGCCTCGATAGATGGCTTTGAGAATTTCTACCCGTTGCTGTTCTCCCAGCGATAGTTGCCAAACTTCTGCTGCTGGGTCGATTTGTAATCCATACTGTTCTGCTAAGTTTCGCAGACGCTGATGGAGTTTTTTCGGGTTTTCTCGGATTAGCGGTTGTCTAGCTTGTCCCAAAACTAAATTGTCTGCAACCGTGAGACTTTCTACCAGCATAAAGTGTTGATGTACCATGCCGATACCGGATGCGATCGCTTCCCCTGGAAAGCGAAATTGCACCGATTTCCCCTCCAGCAAAATCTCCCCTTCATCTGGTTCATACAAGCCGCAGAGAATATTCATCAGCGTGGTTTTCCCCGCTCCATTCTCTCCTAAAAGAGCATGAATTTCCCCTGATTGCAACTCAAAATTTACGCTATCGTTGGCAACAATACCAGGAAATTTTTTAGTAATGCCCCGCATTTCTACTACAGGAGTTTGCATAATTGCTAATGGTTATAGCAGTCCTATTTGCTCCGTGAATGTTGTTAAGGCAATTAACTACTCTAGGCGCGACCGGGCGCAGAGGAAAGCGGGTGCATATCGCTATTTCGGCACAAACGGAACTTTGAGTTTACCTGAAGAAATTTCCTGGCGCGTCTCTTCTATTTTTTTCAAAGTTTCGTCTCCCAACTTATCCTTAACTGTGGAATTAGTATTCACCTGAACCACATCTTCTGCAACGGAAAGCCGATAATACTTGTTAGCAAATTGCCCAGATGTTGTGTCATTTAACATCTGCTTAAAGATAGGTTCCATATTCCACAGCACGTTAGCCGCCACCACATTTTGACCCAAGGCAGTCATATCTCCCACATAACCTGTAGCATAGCCTCCCTTTGCTTTGGCTGCTTCAATTGTTCCCAAAGTTGGCGCTTGACCGCAACCAATCCAGTAATCTACTCCCGTTTCTGCCTGTGCGGTTCCTGCCTCTTTCGCCTTAGCAATATCGTACCAGTCTCCCACCGCCGTAGCTGTCAGCGTAGCATCGGGACGGACTGTTTTGGCACCTGCTAACATCGCTTGTCCCATTGCGTGACAAGCGGGAATATCAAAGCCGTAAAGCGCCCCTAATTTACCGCTTTTACTGAGTTTTCCTGCTACTAAACCAACCATATAAGCACCTTGATAAAAAGGTTGGTCGTAGTCGGCGACATTTTCCGATGTTTTGCCTACAGCGCCTGCCCATGCGAAATTAGTTTTAGGAAATTCTTTCGCTACTTGAAATACTGCATCTCCGTGATTATAGGAATGCCCGATAATCACGTTGTAACCTTTTTCAGCGTACTGGCGCAAAACTCGCGCTATATCAGCATCAGCAACAGACTCAGAGATAGCGACATCATAGCCTTGAGCTTTGAGTTTTTTAGCAGCATTGTCGGCTGCTTCATTCCAAGAATCATCGTTAGCGGGGCCACCCAAAACAATTGCTAACCGAGGCTTTGTGCTGTCAGCGGTAGGACTCGCCTGTGTTTCTGTTGTGGGTGCTGGGGATTGAGAGGTTTGCTGTTGAGTACAACTAGCTATCAGAGTCAGGGGAATTATTAAAGATAAACAGCCAAGAATTTGTCTAATTTGTTTTAGTTGCATTAAAGGTATCATTGATTGCCCGATTGTACTGCCCAAATCCACTGGTGTTAGCTTGACAAAGTGCAGCATTTATAATTGTATGCCAAGTTACAAAAATTGCGATTGCCAGCATCTATAGCAATTCAAGGCTTGGGTGCAATACATCTGTAGGGAAATGACAATGCAGGTGCCAAACTTTCAGATCCCCGACTTCTTAAAGAAGTCGGGGATCTAGCCTTCACGAATCATTTAAAACTACTAAATATCGCGTCTTTACAATTCACTTTCTTTAGTAGGTTGCTTGTAATCTACTCAGGAGATAGTCTCCCGCTGAAATGGGCGGATAAAGTGGGGGACGATTTTCTCCTTGACAACTCTCAATACAGGCAATTTCCGCGTCGTTGTTGGGATGGCAGAAAAAAGCAACGGAATAACGCGATCGCTTGACTCTATCATCGCTGGGAACCATTACCCGATGCTTGGTGGAGCAAAATTCGTGATTCGTCCACTGTTGCATCAAATCTCCTGTATTCACGACAACAGTACCCGGAATGTAGGGTGCAGCGATCCACTCGCCATCAGCAGTGCGAACTTCTAAACCGCCAACTTCATCTTGAAATAGTAAGGTGAAACTGCCATAGTCGGAATGTTCCCCAGCACGCACTTGTCCGGGTTTAGCTAGTTGCTCCAGTGGGGGATAATGAAGTAGCCGTAGAGTATAATTTTGCTGATCGTGCTTGTCAGCGAAGAAGGACTCTGGTAAATCGAGAGCGATCGCAAATGCTTGGCATATTTTATCAGCAGCTTCAGCACAAGCTTGATAAAATTCCAAAACCGTCTGGCGAAACTTGTCTTCTCCAACAGGCCACTGATTCATAATTAAAGAAGACTTATCCTGCGTTGAGATTTCTTCAGGATTAACTTCTTTCCCTACATTAAATGCTTCTTTCAAATCTCCTGGCTTATCCGGATTGAGACGTTCTCGCTCTACACCAACATAACCGCGGTTGCTGAATTTATCAACCCACGCCAGTTTATTTTTTACGTCAAATGGTAGCTCAAAAAACAATTTAGTTTGAGCAAACAAATTGTTTATTAACGTTGCTGGTATTCCCGGATTTAGGTACATAAATCCGATTTCATGGCAAGCATGATAAATTTGTCTAGCAACAGCTTGCCGAGCTTCGGCATCACCGCTGAGAAAAGGTTCAAAATCAATGATAGGAATATTAACCAATGTTTTAGTCATCGTTTTTTTTTCTGATATCCGTGTATCGCAGGCGAATGATAAATTATACAGCCGCGTCCAATCTCAATAATTGTTGCAAAAACTCTAACTTCAAGAATCAATAAATTGCCTTTTTTGACGAAGATTGCGGAATAACCTTGCTCAGAACAAAGTAGAGAATTACCGCTGTAACAATGCCGTTAACAGGCTTAACTCCCGGCGCAATGTATGCGATCGCACTCGCTAACACATAAGCAATAATCCCAGCCCAATTAAACGCGGGTTGCCGTTCTTCTAAAGATGGAAACTCACCCCGATGACGCAACCAATAATCTGCCATCACCACACCGCCAATGGGAGGAATGAAGGTTCCGAGTAGGATTAGGTAAGGAATTAGCATATTATAAATACCACCCCAAGCCAAAACTAGAGCCACCGTCGCCCCACCCAACACGAAAGCAGTCCGCTTGTTGGTGCGAAACATATGAGCGCCTGCTACTGAAAAAGCATAAATAGTATTATCTTGCGTTGTCCACATATTCAAAAACAACAGCACCAAACCCCAAAATAATAATCCTTGCAGTGCCATTACTTGTACAATATCTTCGTTGCCATAAACCAATGCGCCGAAGGCACCACAAAAGATTAAAAAGCCATTAGCAAAGAAGAAAGCTGCTAGAGTGCTAATCGCGGCTGTTTTACCATTTTTAGCGAAGCGACTCCAGTTAGTTGCTTGAGTTCCGCCTGAGACAAAGGTGCCGACAATAATTGTCAAAGCTTCGCCAATTCCTAGCTGTTTTGATGGCACAATAGCTTGCAAACCATCATAACCGCCGGCTTTACCGAGTGCGATCGCTAAACTCCAAAACATCAAAATCAGCATCGCGGGAACGGCTATGCGCGAAAGCCAATCCATCGCCCGATAACCAATATAAGCGGTGGAACAGAAAAAATAGGTAAAAAATAGGATAATTAACCAGTTCCATCCTGTCGGAATTCCTAACAGCTTATTTGCTAACTCCGCCATCAATGCCGACCCCCACGCATACCAGCCAATTTGCGTAAATCCTAGGATAAAATCTACCCAGCGAGAACCAATGCTACCAAAACTAAAACGTGCCATCAGAACTGTAGAAAGTCCTGTATTAGCAGCGATGTAACTGAGTGCGGCGGCGTAGACACCAAGAATTAAGTTACCTATGATAATCAAGCCTACCAAATCGGGAAAAAAGCGGTAGGCGGGGCCAACTAAACCCCCAGCGAATAATGTCCCCGAATATAGTGTAAAACCCATCAGCAGGGGAGCCAACGACCAAAAAGATTTACGCGCCTCCAGGGGAACGGCGCTTAGGGGATAATCTTCATTGGCTTGCGATTGTACTAACTCTGGTTCTGAGGTGGTACTCATACAACTAATAGGTAATGCTTAATTAAGTTATTTTGAAGGTGATCGCGCAGCCGATCCGTATCCTAGTTAACTTCAGCAGTCTCTTACACTGTTAAATGTATATCAGAATACCATCTGTAACTACAGAAGTATTAATTTAACTACATCAATGCTTATTTTGTCTTAACTCAGTTAAATAATGGTGACATACACGATTTTGTTTTAGTGCAATACTCAAGTTGCTAAATCTTAGACGCAATCGCTACCAGCTCAGTAGGAGGAAAAAACATGGCTTTCAGGTATAATCGGCGTGACTTTCTCATTTATGGTTCAGCTGCTTTTGGCACCAGCTTACTGCTGAAAGCTTGTAGCGGTAATCAAAATTCCACAACACCGACAGCAGAAAATTCTGCCGTTGTGGATGATGTTAAAAATTTCAAGACAGCTATTGTACTACCAGGAATTATCACGGATAAAGCTTGGAACCAAACAGGTTATCAAGGTGTGACAACTGCTAAGGAGAAACTAGGAGTTGAAACCGCTTATGTTGAGAAAGTAGAACAAGCAGATCAGGCAGAAGCTTTGTCAGATTTTGCGCGACGCGGCTACAACTTAGTATATGCTCATGGCGGACAATTTGATGCAGCAATTCAACAGGTAGCACCACAATTTCCCAAGACGTTTTTTGTGGGTGTCAATGGTGCGGTGACTGGGGCAAATATGGCATCTTTGCGGATAGATCACCTGCAAGCAAGTTATCTGTGCGGCATCCTGGGAGCTTCAATGTCAAAATCAAATAAGATGGCTTATCTTGCTGCCCAATCTTTTCAAGCAACTGATGAAGAATTGCGGGGATTTGAGTTGGGTGCAAAGTCGGTTAAGCCGGATATTAAAGTAGCTCCAAGTTATACGGGTGACTGGAACGATGCTGCTAAGGCGAAGGAAGCAACGTTGGCGTTAATTTCTTCTGGGGTGGATGTAATTTATCAGTGGTTGGATAATGCTTCGCCAGCGGTGTTGCAAACTGCTGCTGAGAAGGGAGTTTACACCTTTGGCAATACAGCGGATCAGTTGGAAGTTGCGCCGAAGTCGGTGTTAACCAGTGCGGTGAAGCGAATTGATTTAGCGATCGCAGACTTAGCCGATCTTGCTGTAAAAGGTAATCTCAAAGGGGAAATTTACACTCTTGGTTTGGAAAAACCGGATATTCTTTATATTGGGAAATACAATGAGGCAGTATCAACAGATTTGCAGCAGAAAGTAGCCCAAACAAAAGATGCAATTCTAACTAAAAAAGTCACGTTTGAAGCTTGCAAAGATGGTGGAAAAGATACTCGCTGCCTGAAGCAAGCGTAATATAGATGTCAGGGCGAATATTATAATTCGCGGCTAAACATTATTCTCGTTCCCAGGCTGGGGTCTGGGAACGCATATATAAGAGGCTCTGCCTTTCGTTCTATACTGAAGGCTGGATGCTGAAAGCATTACTAGACGGCAGCCCAGTAACGAGGGAAAAATGACTTATTTACGTCTTGATGGCATTACAAAACGTTTTGGCAATTTTATTGCTAATGATAACATTAGCGTGGGTGTTAATCGCGGTTCTATTCATGCGTTACTGGGTGAAAACGGCGCAGGTAAAACTACTTTGATGAATATCCTTTGTGGGCTTTATCAGCCTGATTCTGGGGATATCTACCTGCAAGATAAGTTAGTAAAAATTGACTCTGCAAGCGCTGCGATCGCGCACGGTATTGGCATGATTCACCAGCATTTTATGTTGGTGCCACAGTTGACAGTAACAGAAAATATTATACTGGGAACAAAGTTTGATTGGCGGCTGGATTTAAAGGAGAAAAGTCAAGCGATCGCGCAAATGTCTCGCTTTTACAATCTTGATGTAAATCCCTCAGCCAAAGTCGGAGATTTACCTGTAGGAGTTCAGCAACGAGTTGAAATTCTTAAAGCACTTTACCGCCAAGCAAAACTGCTGATTTTAGATGAACCAACAGCCGTACTAACGCCGCCAGAGGTGAAAGTTTTAGCTGCTATTTTGCGTCAGTTGGCAACTGATGGACGCACGATTATTTTTATAAGTCACAAATTAGAAGAGGTGATTAATCTTTGCGATACTGTCACCGTATTGCGGCGGGGTGCGGTAGTGGCGACAACAACAACCTCAGATACCAACAGTCAGGAATTAGCCCGATTGATGGTAGGTAGAGAGGTCTTATTTAAAGTTGATAAATCCGCGTGTTATTCTGGCGAAGTGGTGTTAGAAGTTGAAAATTTACAGGTGCAGGATGAGCGGAATTTTCCGGTTGTGAAAGATGTATCTTTTCAACTTCGTGCGGGCGAAATTCTTGGATTTGCTGGCGTTGATGGGAATGGACAGAGGGAGTTGGCGGATGCGATTTCAGGGTTACGTGCTATTACTTCGGGTACAATAACAAACCACTCTTTAGAGGCAAAGAACGCAAAGGACAGACGGAAAGAAAGAATTACGGCTTATATTCCAGAGGATAGGCAGAAAATGGGCTTGGTGATGGGATTTAGTATTGCCAAAAATCTCATTCTTAAGACTTTTAAATTTCTGCCTTTTTGTCGTCGCTGGTTTCTCCAGTATGAAGCGATTAATCATCATGCTATGGAGGCGATGCAAAATTTTGATATCCGGTGCGAAAATTACTCTATTAAAGTTAGTCAATTGTCAGGAGGAAATCAACAAAAAGTAGTTTTGGCACGAGAACTTTCTGGTAAACCAAGTTTAATTGTGGCGATGCAACCTACACGCGGATTGGATGTGGGTGCGACTGAATATGTGCAGCAACGCTTGTTAGCTGAAAGAGAACGAGGTGCGGCAATTCTCTATATTTCAACAGAGTTAGAAGAAATTATGGCGATGAGCGATCGCATTGCTATTATGTATGAAGGTCAATTTGTTGATATCTTAGATGCTGCTACTGCCACGATTGAACAAGTTGGTTACTTAATGACTGGTGGTAATTTCAAAGGTATCTCCAGGTAGAATTTTCAATAGATTACTGGATATGTAAATTATGAGCTTTCTATCCTAGGATTCTAATCTGCATTTGCCGAGCTAACGAATATTTTTAGGCGGGTTTTCTCGGTTGGATATATGAGAAATAATTATATGTAACTTTCAAATAAATTAAGACGCAATATCAAGATTTATGCTAGACGAATATACAGTGAAAGCAGTTACATCTGGCAGATTGTAGCATGACGAAAACTAATCGCATTCAACCCGTTTTGCTACCAATTCTATCACCCATCATTGCGATCGCATCCGCCCTGATTGTCGGCGCTATCCTCATCTCTCTCTCCAACGCCAACCCGATCACCGCCTACGGTATTCTGTTTCAAGAATCTTTAGCCAACTACTATGGCTTTGGCAATACCATCACCAAAACCGCACCCTTGCTATTAGCCAGTCTGGGAGTGCTGGTGGCGTTGAAAGCGGGTTTGTTCAACATTGGTGCTGAAGGGCAAATTTATATGGGGGGACTCGGTAGCGTCTTGGTGGGGTTATATCTGCAAGGATTACCCGCCTTGATTCACGTACCTCTAGCACTGTTGGGAGGATTCCTCTTAGGTGCCGTTTGGGGATGGATTCCCGGATATCTTAAAGCGGTGCGAGGTGTGAATGAGGTGATTACCACCCTGCTACTCAATTATGTAGCGCTGAACTTTGTGGGATACCTGGTGAACAATCCCCTGAAGCAGCCGGGTGCGCCGAGTGCCTATTCTGCGCTAATTGCGGAATCCGCCCGATTACCCCTGATTTTGCCGCAAACACAGGCACACGCCGGGATTTTTATCGGGTTATTCGCTACCGGATTGTTGTGGGTATTGTTTGCGCGATCGCCTCTAGGATACGAAATCGAAGCGGTAGGACAAAATCCGACCGCCGCGCGTTACGCGGGAATGTCGGTAAAACGCACCATTATGCTCGTGATGGCGTTAGCCGGAGGATTAGCAGGATTAGCGGGTGCTGGTGAAGTTATGGGGCTGAAATATCGACTATTTGACAGATTTTCACCCGGCTATGGATTTGATGCGATCGCGATCGCTCTCCTGTGTCGTGGTAACTTAGTTGGTATCGTCCTCACCTCCCTATTTTTCGGAATCCTCCGCAGCGGCGCAAATGTCATGCAGCGCAGCGCCAACGTTCCCGTGACCGTAGTTTACGCCATTCAAGGTTTAACTGTTTTGTTCATTGCCATCAGTTTTGCAATTGAACGTCAAATTAAAATTAAAAATTAAAACTTACCTTTTCCGGGCGATTAGAAATCGCGGCTACACGAGACTTAATCTGCCTACGCAGGTTTTAATTTCTTCAGTCCGCGCACCATCCGGACTTCGTTTGTATAGCCGCGAATTCTATTCGCCAGGTTGCCCAAATCTTTAATCCACTAATGGACATCAACTTTTTCACCGACTACCTAGTTGCCAGCCTACGCCTCTCAACACCCTTAGCATTTGCCGCCCTTGGTGGACTTTTCTCAGAACGATCGGGAGTGCTAAATATTGCTTTAGAAGGAATGTTACTAACAGGAGCATTTTCTGGCGCAGCCGGAGCCTTTTTTACAGGTAATGTTTGGTTAGGCATACTGTTAGCAATAATAATCGGAGGAATTGTTGGATTGCTCCATGCTTATCTGTGCGTTACCCTCCGAGTAGATCAGTTAGTATCTGGACTCGCCATCAATCTAACCGCCGCTGGATTGACTTCATTTTGGGCGCGGGTTTTATTTAATAGTGGGCAGACGCAACAACTACCAGGTATTCAAACAATTGCCATTCCGGGACTACACAATATCCCCATTTTTGGTACTTTATTCTTTAATCAAGACCCGCTAATCTACTTATTATTTCTGTTAGTTCCACTCATAAGTTATATCCTATTCCGCACAAGTTTAGGCTTATCTCTACGCGCTGTTGGAGAATATCCCCGCGCTGCTGATACAGCCGGAGTTTCTGTCACCTTAGTACGTTATATTGCAGTCGCCCTCAGCGGTTGTCTGGCGAGTTTAGGAGGAGCTTATCTTGCCTTAGTTCACGTAAAATTCTTTGTAGAAGATATGAGTGCTGGCAAAGGATTTATCGCCCTTGCAGCTTTGATTTTTGGCAGATGGCATCCCGTCAGCACAGTTTTGGCTTGTTTATTATTCGGTGCAACCGAAGCTTTGCAACTAAGAATTCAAGCTTTTAATCTGAATATTCCCTATCAATTTTTAGTGATGTTGCCTTATATTATTGCTTTATTAGCTTTAGTAGGATTAGCTGGCAAGTCCACACCTCCCGCCGCCCTTGGTATTCCTTATATTCCTGAAAGTCGCGAACAATGAGTCGATATCAATTAATTATTTTTGACTTTGATGGCACTTTAGCAATTACGCATCCAGCGATTATATCGTGCGCTATAAAAACCTTCCAGACATTTAATATCAAGCCACCAACTGAAGAACAGATTCAGTCAGTAATAGGTGTCCCGCTTGCCGAAGCTTTCACTATTTTTCATCCAGCGATCGCTACCGAAGAAATTCCTCAATGGATTGAAACTTACAGATTATTTTATCGGACAGAAGGCTTATTAAAAATAAGCCTATTTTCTGGGGTGAAGCAAGTCATCAAAGAGGCATCTTCTGAGGGTTTAAACTTAGTAATTGTTAGCGTCAAACATACTAAATTTCTTAATTTAGCCTTAAAAGAACTAAAAATTAATAGTTACTTCGATCTGGTTATTGGAGATGACGGACAAACGGCAATAAAACCCGATGCCAGCGTATTTTATTCAGCTATACAGCCGATTTATCCAGACATTCAAAGTAATGAAGTTCTAGTTGTTGGCGATAGTCACGTAGACTTGCTGTTTGCTAAAAACGCTGGATTAGATGTTTGTTGGGCTGCTTATGGCTATGGCGATCGCGCAAAATGTTTGGCACTCAATCCAACTTTTGTAGTTAACGATATTTCTGAACTGATTTCAATTATCCAGAAAGAATAACTACTGTGTCCCGTATAAGCGATCGCCTGCATCCCCCAGACCCGGTATAATATAGCCGTGTTCGTCTAACTTTTCGTCAATAGCAGCCGTGTAAATGGGAACATCTGGATGTTCAAGTTGGAAGTGTGAAATTCCTTCTGGTGCTGCTAATAAACACAAAAACTTGATTGACATCGGGCTTACTTCCTTAATTCGATCAATAGCGGCGACGGCTGAGTTTCCCGTTGCCAACATCGGATCAACAACCAAAACATCCCGCTGTTCAATATCACTAGGAACCTTGAAATAATATTCAACAGCAACATGAGTAAGTGGATCGCGGTATAAACCAATATGTCCCACTCTAGCGGAAGGAATTAGTTCTAAAATACCATCCAAAATTCCCTGTCCTGCCCGCATAATTGAGACAATTACCATCTTTTTATCAGCAGCCAGCATCGGTGCCAACATTGGCGCAACTGGGGTTTTAATTTCTTCATATTTCAGTGGCAAATCTCGCGTCACCTCGTAGGCTAATAACATCCCAATTTCTTTGAGTAGGTTACGAAATTTTGCTGTACTGGTTTCTGTTTGGCGCATCAGCGTCAGCTTATGCTGTATCAAGGGATGGTCGATTACAGTAACTTTAGCATTCATTAATAAATTCATCTCCAAATATGCCCACAGACTCTCATTATGGGGCTATACAAACAAAGTGTGCTTACGCAGGAAAGAACAAACAAAAAGTGAAATAGCACTTATTTAAGAGCCTTGAATTAAAATTCACTTTTCAAAGCTACAACCTGTTTTAACATGAATACTTAAATTAAAACACCGTTCCATCGCTTTCTATCTGAATTGGAGGAACGCCGCCTTCTCGCAATTCTGCGGCAATTTTGCGCCCCGCACTCCAGGTTCCTCCTTGTAAAACTTTCACCAGTGGTAATTCCGCAGCACTCAAATTCAATTTTTGTCTGATAATCTCCGCTATTTTATCTAACAAACAAACAGTTAACGCCCGCCATTCTACAATCGCCTCAGAATCAACCGCATGACATTTCTGCAAAACATCTGAAGGCGCTTGTAATAAACCCAGGTCTAAACATAAACCACCATTGCGATATTCTGGCAGTCCCGTAAGTTCTTCTAACCCAATAATTTCTAAACCGAGTTCCTGAAGTGGTTCTAAAAGTGAATACGTTAACCACTGGGAAAGTTTATGAAACGGAATGTATTGATCATCTTTTGGCAAAGCAGGATGAACCCAAACATCGCCTAAGTTTTCTCCTGCTAACACTATTCGTCCCGGCCAGATACTACCTAGTCCCGTCAAAATAGTTTTTAAAACAGTGCTGGCTTTCAGTTTACCATCAAACGATTGACTAAAAAGATAAGTCACTAAATTGCCGGGGCGCGGGTTATTGTTGCCAAAAAACTGAGGATGTTGGGACAGTACCTGTCCCAACTTTTGTAGCAGATTAACCCGTCCTTCCACACCTACCAGCGGATTTTCAAGACTCACCTGAAACCCCTCTGCTAATGTTTGTTTTGTTAACTTTTGCAATCCATCAGCATCAGCTTGTAATGGCAATTTTAAATTACTAGAAAAAGCGCCTTGGCAAAACATCCGAAAACTGGCAACAGCTAACCCTTCCGAACGCCGAAACACTCGCCCCGTTTCCCGTTCGCGGTATTGCCAATCTGCACCCGCGCCCGCATCCAGCAACACGCTGGTAATTGCCAAATCAAACTTAACTTGGGCTTTTTCAACTGGGTTTAGTTCCGCCAAAGCATCATCTAGTTCAGCGATGCGCGATACATTCCCTACCTCGAAATGTCGCCAGCGACTATGAAAAGGGATATTGAAATCCGGATACTCATCGCGCATCACCTCAATCACATAATCAGCAACTTTATCGAGTTGAGTTAAATCTACTCGAAAGTGACATTTACCTTCACAGCATAATTGAAAAATGCGATCGCATCTTTCTCGAATCGCCGCCGGACTTTTCAAATACGCAATCAGTTCGCTCATAATAATTTTAAACGCTCCCGTAACCCCCAGGAAAGCGCAGATGAACGGGTAGTTAACCTTTGCGCTTTCCTTGGGGCCTACCTTTGCGTTTAATCTCCTAAACCCCTTCCTTTAATTTCCGCAAGAGTTACCGCATCTGGCACTTCTCCTGGCGTATAGTAACCTGCTGCTTGCTTCGCCGCAATTTCCACTCGTGCATCTTCCGGAATCCAATCATCAGGAATGGCGATGCGTTCAATTACCTCAATTCCTGAAGAAATAATGGCGTTATACTTCAGATCACTCATCGAAACCAAACGGTTAATTCGAGTAATTCCTAACCAATGCAAGACATCTGGCATTAATTCTTGAAAGCGCATATCTTGCAACCCTGCTACGCATTCTGTGCGCGCAAAATATGCCTCGGCGCTATCGCCTCCTTCCTGACGTTTGCGGGCATTATAAACTAAAAACTTAGTCACTTCTCCCAAAGCGCGTCCTTCTTTTCGGAAGTAGACAATTACACCCGCACCGCCTTCTTGTGCTGTTTGAATACAAACTTCTATGCCGTGTACTAGGTAAGGGCGACAGGTGCAAATATCGGAACCAAATACATCGGAACCATTGCATTCATCGTGTACGCGCACGGCGAGAAGTTTGCTTGGATTGGTAATTGCTTCTACTTCTCCAATTAAATAAACTGTTGTTCCGCCAATTGGTGGTAGGAAGACGTGTAAATCTGGGCGCGTCACCAGTTCGGGAAACATTCCACCCGTTTGTTGGAAAAGAATCCGCCGTAAATCGCTTTCATTAATCTTGAGTCGCTGGGCAATTCCTGGCAGATACCAAACTGGATCTATTGCTACTTTAGTTACTACTAAACTGCCATTATTTTTCAGGATTTTCCCGTCAACTTGCAAGCGCCCTTTAATTATTGAGTCTTGCAATTCTGGCATATTAATATGCGCTTTGGTAATGGCAATGGTAGGTAAAATATCGTGTCCTTGTTCGTAAAGTGTGGTGTAACCTCCTCCCACCAAGGCACCAAATGGATCGAGACAAACAATTTTGTTAGCATCCGACCAACTGGGATGCGGCCCGATGTGGACAACTGGCGAGGTATTTGTCAAATCAGCCCGGTGATTTGCCTGGAGTGCGCCAGATGCGATCGCTAAGGCCCGATACACAGCATAAGATCCAGAATGCGTACCAATTACATTCCGGTGATTTGCGTTTCTTACTGTCCCAATTATTGGCCCCCGTTTAATTGGATCGCTTTCTCCCCAGTTAATGGGAATAGGTTTTTGACCAGATTTACCCGGATGAGATGTCAAAACAATATGCTTGTGCTTAGATACTGCTTTCGGCGTTTCCATAAGGTTCTCAAACTGGCTAAAGATGCAGCCCTAGAAGTGATATTTAACTGCGATCGCAAATAAACTTCGATCATACCAATTATATTTTGGCTCAAAAAATATTTTTTCCAGTAAAATCCCTTTTTGGGTTGCTGCACATTAATTCAGTATGATTAGCTACGAAATGTAACTAATAGTTGATTTTTATAAAGTTGCGTGGTTTGAGTTGAGATCAGGAAACCCAACGCTCTTTTTTACATTTGTTGCTTAAGGCTTGCGCTTAACCCACGGGTATGCGTCTATAATCTACTATTTAAAACTAAAATATGTAAAACAAACGGTAAATTTGGCGGCAGTTAGCTGCCACGATAGGTACTATAAGCCCAAGGCGACGCGAGTAGTGGAACATGGTAATGGGCGGTTGGATCGGCGATACCAAACTGTACCGGGACGCGATCCAAAAAAGGTGGCGTAGCGATCGCATCTGACTTTTGAGCAAAGTAGTCTCCGACTGCAAACACCAACTCGTAAACACCTATTGCTAATTCACCTTCAGATAGCAGCGGTCGATCGGTGCGTCCATTAGCATTAGTACATACTTTTTTTAGTAATTTTTTATTTCCACTTTCCGGTTCCAGCAACCATAATTCTATTGCCATATTACTAGCTGCACAGCCCTGAGTGGTATCGAGTACATGAGTCGTGAGACTAGCTGCCATAGCTTTACCAAAAAGTTAAGAGTTAGAGATATTTTATCAATTAAAAATAAAATACACGCTTGTTAACCCTAGCCCAGCCTGTATAATACGTTACCGTTTTCTGGCACTAACTTAATATCCGTGAAATTTATTTCATTTTAAGAAGCTTAAACCCGTTGAAACTGTTTTGAAATCAACTTTAGCTACTAACCGCGTAATCTATTTTAGGGACTATAACAATGATATTTGAGTTGTGAGCCAGCATTTCAGATACCCAACTTCTTAAAGAAGTTGGGTATCTCGCATTCACGAATCATTTAGAACTGCTATAGCTGCGGGTAAGCTTAAGCCTAGCCCAGTGACTATAATACTTTACTGTTTTCTGGCAACCTGCGGATTATAGGAAAAAAATGTGACTTGAAAACTCCATAAATTCCATTTTAAACTTTTAATTCCCTTGTCCGGATGATTCTCGCGTCCTCACAGACCTTAAAATAGTGAAAAACATAGAGAAAAGAGCATGGCAATAAAGAGTGGCGATTTAGTCCGCGCAGTTCGCGAGAAGTTGGAAAACAGTCTGGAATCTCAAGCTAGTGACTCCCGCTTTCCACCCTATATATTTGAAACCAAGGGTGAAGTTGTACAAGTGCGGGGTGACTACGCACTGATAAAGTTTGGTCAGATGCCAGCACCTAACGTCTGGTTGCGTATGGATCAGCTCGAACCGTTCAAGTAAACTTAAATCCTAATACCATTTTACTTTTGTGAGGCTACACGTTTGATCCCCCCAACCCCCCTTAAAAAGGGGGGCTAAGAAAAGCGATTACTGTAGCGGGAAAAACGGGAGAAGGTGTAGCTGAAAAATATCCCTGTGGATAGATGACTGGTGTAGTAGCGATGAAACAGGGCTGATAAGAAATTTCTCCAAAGCGATCGCATCTACGGTTAAATCCGCGACCGTCAGGCTGTCGAAACGGGTCAAAATATTACAAACTAAACCCGTAGCGATCGCGTGTAATTATATGCCCTTTTATCCTTTCTCCCCAACTCCTGCGAGCCATTTGCACCGCGTCTCTATCGTCGGCGGTGCTGGCAAAGTTGGGAGTACCCTAGCTCAACGGATTGCCGAAAAAAATCTCGCAGACGTGGTATTGCTAGATGTGGTTGATGGTTTGCCCAAAGGAATTGCCCTGGATTTGATGGAAGCGCGGGGGATAGAAGCTCACAATTGCCAGATTTCGGGTACGAGTGACTATGCGGATACAGCAGGATCTGATGTGGTGGTAATTACCGCAGGTTTAGCGCGCAAACCGGGAATGAGTCGGGATGACTTAATTAAAACTAATGCTCAAATTGTAGTGGAAGCGGCGAAAAATGCGATCGCTTACTCCCCAGACGCTATCTTAATCGTCGTCACCAATCCCCTTGACGTGATGACCTATCTAGCGAAGCAAGCTACAGATTTACCGCGCGATCGCGTTATGGGTATGGCAGGCGTTCTCGATTCCGCCAGATTTCAAACCTTTATCGCAATGGAATTAGGAATTTGCAGTGTCGATATCCAGGCAATGGTACTCGGCGGTCACGGAGATTTGATGGTACCATTGCCTGCTTACTCCACCGTCAGAGGCATTCCAATTACAGAACTGATGGATAGCACCACGATTGAGCGATTGATACACAGAACCCGCCAGGGTGGGGCGGAGATTGTGGAATTGATGCAGACTGGCGGCGCATACTTTACCCCCGCTTCCTCAACCTGCTTAATGGTAGAAGCGATTTTACAAAACCAGTCGCGCCTGATTCCGGCGGCAGCCTATCTTCAGGGCGAATATGGATTGCAAGATGTTTTTATCGGAGTTCCCTGTCGCCTCGGACGTGGCGGTATCGAAAGCATTTTGGAACTCCGTCTGTCTGAAGCTGAACGTCATGCCCTCCATACTTCCGCGAAATCTGTGCGCGAGAGTATTGAGCAAGCGATCGCTATGCTTAAACGGTAGGGTGTCCTTTGGCGTTTAAACGATTGTACCCCCAAGGTTAGGTTGCCTTGTAAGCACCTGACAACGTTTCAAGTTGACTCTTAAGTGACCACACCTGTAGGGTGGGCATTGCCCACCCTACGCAGATGAGTTTTGTTTACTATCTGTTAAGAAAACCTTGGATTTGTTTCAAGGCATACGGAAGAATGTTAAACGCAGCCCAACTAGCAGCCAGGATGACAGGCAGTAGAACCACTGCTATACGCAAATCGATATCCATTTTCAGTTCCCTCGCTTGATGCTTGAAGATTTTTAAAAAATTCTCATTTTTAATTGTTATCCGAACCGGGTCAGTTTTACACACCAACGCCAAACAATTAGTAAACCGTTGCAAATCCCAGATCCGTACCCTTACCTGCGTGAACTAAGGCTAACTTCTGATAGCTCCTCGCGTGTTCGATAAGTTCTGCCGCCTCCTCTGGAGAGACATCGCGCGATCGCTTCGCTGGGACACCCACCATCAGCGACAAAGGCGGCACATCTTTAGTCACCACGCAGCCAGCACCGATAATACTACCAGCACCCACCCGCACACCATCCAGCACCACAGCACCAATCCCAATCAGACATCCTCGTTCAATATAAGCCGAATGAATCACAGCGCCATGCCCGACAGTAACCCAATCTTCCAAAATGGTTGGTTTGCCCGGATCGCCATGTAAAATAGCACCATCTTGGATATTCGTTCCTTCTCCAATTTCAATGCGCTCAATATCCGCCCGCACAACTGCCCCGTACCAAATGCTGACCCCAGAGGCAATCTTTACCCAACCCATAACAACAGCATTCGGCGCGACAAAGGCAGCTAAAGAGAGATCCGGACTAGACCAATAAGAGGAAGAGGTTGGAAACATTTGGCGTTCGTTGTTCACAGGCTCAATCAATGGACAGAATGCCCACAAGCACTCCAACAGATATAATAAAGCCACTGCGACTGTTGCATAGAGAATATATGCCGATACGCATTACATGATGAATCCAGGTTTACAGTATCCTATCTTCGGCGCGGAGATTCACTGCCCTCACTGCCGCCAGACAATTCCAGCCTTGACGCTAACTGATACCTATCTGTGTCCGCGTCATGGAGCCTTTGAGGCAGACCCGAAAACTGGTGAACTGGTTCATCTACAGTCCGGGCGTCACTGGCGCAGGTGGAATGATGAATGGTACAGGCAGCATACGCATCCAGACGGAATTCGGTTTGAAATCCACGAAGCGCTAGACCGACTCTATACCCAAGGCTACCGGGCGACGCGGGTTATTATTGCCAGTCGCTATCGGGAGTTGATTAGCGCTTACCTTGAGCGCAGTACGCCTTGGCGGGGTCAGTCAGACCCGCCACGACCGAGGCTTTATGGCTTGCCAGTTGAGTTTAGTCCGGAACCAGAAGAGGAACCTTGCTGGGAAGTGATTAATTTCGATTTGGAAAAAGAACCGGGTATCCCCGTGCGATATCCTTATTTTCGGTTGTTTGAGTGATGATCAAGCGATTTTAGAGCCAAAATTGAAAGATGCACCACGCTTCGATCAGGACAGCGAATATTCATCGCGCGATCGCATTCTACGAGCAATTAGGCTTTACAGTATGCGATCGCTTCACTACTGGCTACACCCTCGCCTGCTGGATGGAGAGTAGTCTTGGACGCATCGAACTAATCCAAATTCCTGAACCGAAACCAGCCCCCGACGCTTTTGGAGATGAGCATTACGTCGGTTACTACCACTTATCCTTTGATATTACCAACGCCGCATCTGACCTTCCGGGCTGGTTAATCTCGCTTAAAGAACGCTTTGACGAGGCGGCAAAAAATAATCCAGAACAATTTGAACCACTGAAGGTGCTTTTAGAGCCGACACAGCAAATGATCAGCGATCGCGTCTACGAAGTCGCCTTTATTGCCGATACCGATGGACTCCCCCTCGAATTTATCCGAGTTTTGAGTAACGCTTAGAGGAAAATTTTCAACGCCGAGGTACGCGCCATATTCGCGCACAGGAACACAAAGGAAATTCGGCGTTGCTGATTTTAGATAGATAGCCCATTTCTACCCATTTATCGGGATAGAAATAACAAACTCCGAGCCATACCCTAAAGAAGAATTCACCTCCAACGTCCCCTGGTGCTTTTCTTCAACAATTTTGCGGGCAATAGACAATCCTAAACCCGTTCCTTGACCAACAGGCTTGGTTGTGAAGAGGTGATCGAAGATTTTTTGTTTCACTTCATCAGAGATACCACCTCCATTGTCCTTAATTTTAATCAAAGCTCGTTCCCCCTTTTCGCTCACAGCAGTTTGAATAGCAATTTGGTTGGGTAGGGATTGAATCTCACTAAAGCTACGTCCCTTACTCTGTTCTTCCAGAACATCAATGGCATTTGCCAAGATATTCATAAATACCTGATTTAGCTGTCCGGGGAAGCATTCGACTGGAGGCAAATTTCCATACTCTTTGACAATTTCAATTGCAGGGCGGGTTTCATTTGCTTTTAGACGATGCTTGAGAATCAGGATAGTGCTGTCGAGTCCATCGTGAATATTGAAAGGAACTGGGCGATCGCTATCTGCCCTCGAAAACGTTCTCAAACTTGTACTGATACTGCGGATGCGATCGACTCCCTCCTTCATCGAGCCAATCAATTTAGGCAAATCTTCTCGCAAATACTCCAAGTCTATATCCTCAATTTCTGCTTCAATTTCCACTCCGGGAACGGGAAACTTTTCTTGATAAAGGTCGATTAAGTTAAATAAATCCTGTACATAATACTGAGCAGGTTGCAGGTTTCCTGCAATAAAGCCTACAGGATTGTTGATTTCGTGGGCTACCCCTGCGACTAAATTTCCGAGAGCAGACATCTTCTCATTCTGTACCAGTTGCAGTTGCATCTGTTTGAGATCGTTAAGATAAAGCTCTAGTTTTTGAGCATACTCCTGAGATTGCTGATACAGACGAGCGTTCTGTAAGGAAATTGCCGCTTGGGAGCAGAGGATGTTGAGAATGCCGACCTGATAGCCCGTGAATGCCCCAGTTGTCAAATTATTTTCCAAGTACAGAATTGCCATCATTTTGCCTTGATGGAGAATCGGAGTACACAGAATGCTCTTAGGTTGCTGCTGCTTCATATAAGGGTCAGAAGCAAATGTTAATTGAGTTGTCGCATCATCGAAAACTAGGGTTTCTTTAGTCCGTTTGACGTAGTTAATGATAGTTGGGGGAATTTCTTGGCTCTGCCCAATCAAAACATTTTGCAAAATGCAGTCTTGGCGAGCGCTACAGTGAACAGCAATTTTCCAATTTCCCTCTTCATTTAAAATCAATACTCCTGTTTGCGCTCCGGCATTTTTTACCACCACTTGCATCAGCGTAGAGAGCAACTGATCCAGCTGAATTTCGCTAGAGAGAGCTTGAGAAGCTTTGATAACTGCTGGTAAATCTATTACTGTGCTACTCGTACTCCCAGCAATTGTTTGGTTTTTGGTAGAAGATGAGGTGCCATTGGAGGTGGTCATTGCCTCGAACGAACGAGTTTTATTCTGTTGCAGAATCGGAGCAAGCAGTTGAGGGTAGCGTTCTTCTAAATCAATAACTTTAGCTTTGGCTCCCCAACGACTGTAGGCATAATAAGCCTCGATTGCATAAATTTTTGCAAATTTTTCTTTACCCCATTCTAAATAAAATTTTGCTGCCAGTTCATTAGCTAGTGCTTCTTCGTTAAGGAATTGATTTTCTTTCGCTCCAGAAATGGCACAGTCGTAGTGTTCAATTGCATCGGCTTTATTTCCCAAAACCCGATGCTTTTCTGCTTCAACTAAATACCACTTATGCAAATGATTCATGGGAGCATTTTGCGCCCACTGTTGCAGAGTGCTTTGATGGATTTCCACCTGAGTAAGAATATCAGCTTGCTCAATTTCTGGCTGTGTGGGGAACAGTGCCAGGTGCGTCAGAGCTGCATAGAAATGGAAAATGGGAATATGAATCAATCCCGATAATGCCATCAAATACGGCTTGGCTTGGGAAATGTGGTTTAAGGCAGCCGGATAATTGCCCCATGAGTAGGCAAGCAGCAGTTTGTAAATGTAGACAAGAGCGATCGCACTGAGTTCATTGTCCTGATGGTGCTTAGGAATCATCACCGTTTCATCGTAGGCATCGCCGATTAAGCAATCCGGTTGACTAACAGCTTCTGTCAAGTTCCGTACCGTCTGCTGCTTCATATCCAAATAAGCCAGAGCAGTATATTGTTTTGCTTGAGCCAAGGCAGCGCTATAACCTGCTATTTCGGGTTCCCAAGTCTTGAGTTCTATTCCACTGAAAAAGTTGGCATAGAAATAATCCAATATACTGAAGCCAGCGCTGAGAAAATCACCAGTTTCCATGCCAGATGTATATCCAGCTTTCAGTATCGGTATGGTTGCCCTCACTGGTTCCTGGTGATGCTGAATAAAGCTCCCAAATAGATTTGCAATTACGGATTTGAATTCCCGTACATTGAAGCGATCGAGCAATGAAATCGCCAATTTGCCAAAGCCATAGCCCGTTTCTGCATCTCCAAAAAAGGCACACAGCACCATGCCATGAATTACATACCCTACCGTCGATGCAGATGTATTCCCACACTGAAGCGATAAACTCACCATCGCGGAGCTAAGTAGGGGCAGCAAACCAGGCATTCCAATAAAAATGGCTGAAAACAACATTGCCATCACTTGCATTGCTGCCTTAGCCTCGGCATCGGTCATTACCGGCAAATTAGCTAGTTGTTCAATCCGTCTGCCTTGGAGTTGGGTAGCCAGGGCTTGTAGTGCTTTGCCAATCAAGGCTTCGTCAGGTGCAGTGGGGAGTTCAACCCCTAATTGCCCTAGCGCGTTTCTACCCACTGCGATCGCTTCTAATATCTTGCCTTGGGCTGTCTGTGCGACGATTGAAATTTCGTAAATTTTAATTTTGTCTAAAATTGTCTGGGCATTTTGCAACACCAGTGCTGCGATCTGTTCCATACCGTCAAAGTCACCATTCAAATAGGCGGCTTCGGCACCTCCAACATATAGATTCAGTGTCAATTCATACTGACTTTGCCAGCAGTTGGCTGTCAATAATTCAATCCCCGCTTGTACATAAACCCTTGCCGCAGCGTATGCGGTAGAACTTCTTGCCTTACGTCCGGCTGCCAAGTTAAGTTGAGCTAATGCTTCCCGTTCGCTCGGTTGGGTGATTAATTCAATCCCTAGATTCAAATGCCCGACAATATCAAACAGTTTTTCCTCTTTTTCTATTTCTGAGGAATTGTGCTGAAGCAATTGTCCGATTTTGAGATGGGTTGCTTGTTTGCGATCGTCTGGAATCAGAGAATAAGCGGCTTGTTGGACGCGATCGTGTAAAAATTTGTATGTTGGTAATGGGTCAGAGTTTTTCTGCCCGATTGTTAATGCGCCATTCCCTTCTCCCTGGTAAAATTTATAAACCTCGCTAACGGGCAAAATCAGCCCTTCTTGTAGCGTTTTCCATAAGATATTAGCTGTTTCTATAGGCGTTTTTCCATTAACAATTCCTAATGTTGCCAAATCGAATTGATTCCCAATGCAGGCAGCTAATTTTAAAAGTTCTTGCGTTGGAGCTGGCAACTTTCGCAATTGAAGTGCCATAAACTCTACAACATCATCTGTCAGGGCTAATATCCGCACTGTGGCAATATCACACTGCCAATACTGCGCGTTGTAATTGAATGTTATTAGCCCATCTTTATACAAAGATTTTAGAAATTGTGTGCTGAAGAATGGATTACCTTTAGGTTTCTGATAAACCAGTTCAGTTAAAGGTAGAGCCAACGCTGTAGAACAAGCTAGAGTATCGGCAATTAAACAATTCAAATCCGAGAGTTCGAGCGGCTCTAGAGTAATGGTGTTTACCGTTGCTCCAGTTTTTTGAATGTCGGATAATGCCAGTATTAAAGGGTGTACCGGACTGACTTCGTTATCTCGATAAGCTCCCATTAAGAAGAGATAACGCCGTTCGCGATCGCTTGTCAGGAGTTGAATCAAGTTCAACGAGGCTGAATCAGCCCATTGCAAATCATCTAAGAAAATGACGAGCGGATGTTCTTGGGTGGTGAAGACAGAGATGAAGTTCTCGAATAACCGATTGAATCGATTTTGAGCAGCATTACCAGTCAGTTCTGATGCGGGGGGTTGCTCTCCAATAATCCGCTCTAGTTCGGGAATCACATCAACAACTACCTGAGCATTCTCCCCCAATGCTGCCAGGATTTGAGTCTTCCACTGCTCAACTTTAGCGTCAGTTTCGCTGAGCAATTGCCCCATCAAATCTCGAAAAGCCTGTACAAAAGCACTGAAGGGAAGGTTGCGCTGGAATTGGTCGAACTTGCCTTTAATGAAGTAGCCTCGCTGTCTCACGATAGGTTTGTGAACTTCGTTGACGACAGCAGTTTTGCCAATGCCGGAGAAGCCAGTAACGAGCATCATCTCAGCGCTTCCTGTACTAACGCGCTCAAATGCCGCTAGCAAGGCTTGCACTTCAACTTCGCGTCCGTACAACTTTTCAGGGATAATGAAGCGATCGCACAAATCTCGCGATCCTAACTCAAAGTCTGCAATTTCACCTGTCTCTTTCCACTGGTGCAAACAATTTTCCAAGTCGTACTTGAGTCCCAGCGCACTTTGATAGCGGTCTTCCGCATTCTTCGCCATCAGTTTGCTAACTATGAACGACAACACTGACGGAACGCTCTTGTTAAGGTGATGGACTGGGATAGGCTGCTGGGCAAGGTGACAGTGTACTAAGTCCATCGGATCATCCGTTTGGAAGGGCAACTGTCCCGTTAGCATTTCGTAGAAAGTGACTCCCAAAGAGTAGAAATCCGTGCGGTAATCAATCCCCCTATTCATCCGCCCTGTTTGTTCGGGAGAGATATAGGGTAAAGTGCCTTCGAGGACATTTGGATTTTGAATTTCTTGGGTTTCGCGTGGCAGCAAGGAGGCGATGCTGAAGTCAATCAGTTTTACCTCTTTGCTGGTCGGGTTGATTACTATATTGGCGGGTTTGAGGTCTTTGTGGATAACGCGGTGCTGGCACAGTCCCTCAAGGGTATGGGCAACTTGAACCGCAATGGAGAGAAACAAGGGTATCGGCAAGCTAGAAGTTTCGCCGTTTTGCTTGCTTGCTTCTGCTACAGAAGTGAGGTAGCTACACAAGGAAATGCCGCCAAAATCTTCCAGAATCAAAGCGTAGCTGTTATAGTAGCTCTCCAGGTTATAGGTCTTGATGATGCCAGAAAAATCTAGGTTTTTACCAATGATGTATTGGTTGCGGAAGTGAATGAGTTCGTTGAAGCGAGGAAACTCATTTCGCAGTAGTTTTATAACAACTGGTTGCCTGTCTGATTTCCGGGTACCCCGATAAACCACAGTGCGGCTTCCCGCATAAATTTGTTCTTCAATACTGTAGCCCAAAAGGCCGATTGTCGTGTTAGCCATAGCTACTGTTATGCTTGTAGGGATTTTTAAACTTCTTTAACTTACTATTCCCACTAGAGAGGCTGTTATTTATCAACTTATTTTTTCTTAATATAACTTTACTAATTTCCTGATAAAATTATTGTGCTTTACGTGTAAAAAAAAGCAGCTATTTTTAAGCCGGATATTTCGGAAAAATTAAATTTCTTTATCTTTGAGTTCCAAGTTAGCGCTCGCTCAATAGTTGATCCATCGCTGAAACTTGAGTTAACCTGCTCGATGTGTATATGCTCTATAGCAATCCTATTTAAGTTGTGAACGAGTCTTCACCCTGTAGGGACACGGCACTGCCGTGTCCCTACAGGGGTTTACGAATCATTTAGGATTGCTATATCTAGCAATGTAGGAATGCGATCGCGTCATTGGGCGGTTCATTTCCCCTTGAACTGTCAACCCATCTGTGAGTCCGTATAATAAATTACATTTATTTATGAAAATCTACGGTTTGCTCCTCAAGCCATCTACCTTTTGAAATAAATTAGAAATCAAAGTGAAAAAGTTAAAATTATCTTAAATTCTAAATTTTAAATTCTTAAGTGAATATGCCCCCCTATAGGATTGAATTTTTACCCAAACAAAGGTTTTATTAGAGGGTTGTCACTATTAAGATTGTCCTCTAGAGAACATTTATTGATGATATTTTCAGTAGAGCTACTTAGTATTTCCTCCTTAAGTCTGTTGCATTCGATGATACAGCCCCACTTAGCCTTGCACATCCCGGATGGGTTCTTGACCCCACCTGTGATCTTAGTGACATGGCTACTTGCCATCGGATTGATTGCGATCGCCCTAAATCGAGTCCAAGCTGACTACAAGGAACGGGCAGTACCTTTAATGGGAGTTTGTGGCGCTTTTATATTCGCTGCCCAAATGATTAATTTCCCAATTCCCGGCGGTACATCTGGACACCTGCTAGGAGGTACACTAGCCGGAGTTTTGCTGGGGCCGTGGGCTGGATCTCTTGTAATGGCAGCAGTCTTCATCGTTCAGTCTGTCTTGTTTCAGGATGGCGGCCTGTCAGCGCTGGGAGCCAACATCACCAACATGGGATTGGTTGGTACGTTTTGTGGTTACTATTTATACAAAGCAATTCGGTTTGCTCTTGGTCGGGATAATTGGCGAGGAATGTTAGCTGGCACAGCAGTTGCAGCTTGGACAAGCGTATTTATTGCGGCAATGTTGACCGCAGTCCAACTGGCTTTGTCAGAGACAGCGCCATTAGGAGTAGCGATATCGGCATTGGCATTTTGGCACGTACTAATCGGCATTGGAGAAGCAATAATCACAGTCATAGCAGTGAGTTTTGTTTGGCGATCGCGTCCCGATCTTTTCTTCGACCCACCCCGCAGAGCTTATTCGTCCGCATCTCGTTCGTATACAACGCGCTAAATTATGAGTAGCAATATGTCTCCCGAAAGCGCTTCGCACAGGCTCCGCCAACGCAACCGTGCTTTTGTCATCGCTGGCTTAGGAACTGCCCTGCTAATTGCAATTTTCTTGTCCCCCTTCGCTAGTTCAGATCCAGACGGACTAGATAGGGTAGCTCAAGATCATAAGTTTGACAATAAAGCAGCAGAAGACGCACCAGCCCGAAAACTGCCCTTTTACAGCGTTTTTGAAGAGTATGCCGTCAGAGGTGTACCGGAACAAATTGCCACCCCGATTGCAGGTTTAATCGGAACTTTAGCAACGTTTGGCTTGGCTTGGGGAATTGGTAAATTAGTTGTTCGCAACTCTGGTTCACCAACCGATGATTCAGATTATCCCAATCCACCAAGGGAATAAATAGGAAATTAGGTGAATGCTGCTACACCTTGGTGCAGTTCAGTTTGATGTTGATAGCAAGAAGAATACACCCTGGCACTCGTTAGCTCCCAGGACTCGCGTCCTGTGTACGCTGCTGCTTGTGTTTGCGATCGCGCTAACGCCAAACGGACGCTGGTGGACTTGGGCAATCTATGGATTAGGCGTTCTAACTATTATTCGGCTTAGTCGCGTAACTGGGACAGTGCTGCTGAAGCGAATAGCAGTTGAATTTGCTTTCATCGGCGCTGTGCTTCTAGGCACTTTGTTCCGGGAGGGTGGCGAGGTAATTTGGTCTTGGGGGCCGCTAAGAATTACCACAGTTGGTTTGATGGTTTTGGGTAGCGTGACACTGAAAGCGTTGCTATCCCTAATAATACTGAACGTGCTAACTTTAACTACTTCTATTCCCGCACTTTTAAATGCCTTAGTAGCGTTGCGAGTTCCACCACTGTTGGTGGCAATTCTTGCCTCAATGTATCGCTACATTGGTGTTTTAATCGGTGAGTTTAACGCCATGCGTCGGGCAGCAGCATCGCGGAACTTAATGGGTAGCAACCGTTGGCAACGTTTGGTAATTGGCAACATGATGGGATCGCTGTTTATCCGCACTTATGAACGCGGAGATCGGGTTTATCAAGCTATGTTAGCGCGGGGTTATCAGGGGCTACCACCTGTTGAAAAGATGCCGCCTGGAGGACGAAATGACATGATAGCCCTGAGTTTGACAATAATTTTGGCGCTAATTGGACAAGCGATATACCTTTTATAAATAAGTTTTATTTTAAATTGTTGCCATGCACCATAATCCTATATCAATTGAAAATCTTACTTATACTTACCCAGACGGAACTCAAGCTTTAAAAGGAATAAATCTGTCTATCAGAGCAAATGAACGAGTAGCATTAATTGGTGCTAATGGTTCCGGAAAGTCTACGTTGCAGTTACATCTGAACGGGATTATTTTGCCCCAAGAAGGAGAGATAAAAATAGGGGAGTGGTCTATAAATTCGGAAAATATGCGACAAATTCGGAATTTTGTCGGGCTGGTATTTCAAAATCCAGATAATCAACTGTTTATGCCCACAGTTTGGGAGGATGTTGCTTTTGGCCCGATGAATCAGGGTTTGCGAGACAAAGAACTGCAAAATCGAGTGCTTCAGGCAATGGCAGCAGTTGACATCGATCCGGAACACTACGGAAATCGCAACACGGAAAATTTGTCGGGAGGGGAAAAAAAACGGATTGCGATCGCAGGCGTGTTAGCAATGAACCCGCAAGTCTTAGTATTTGATGAACCCTCAGCCCAGTTAGATCCCCGTTCTCGCCGTCAATTAATTCAGTTGCTGTTAAGCTTACCGCTGACGCAACTAATTGCAACCCACGATTTAGACATGGCTTTGGAAATATGCGATCGCACCATTGTCCTGAGTCAAGGACAAATCGTGTACGATGGCGAAACGGAGCGAGTGATGAACGATTCAGATTTTTTGGTTAAACACGCGCTAGAGTCTCCACTATGCTACAGTCGCCCTTACTGTCAGCTGGAAGATGCTCCGCTAAAGCAAATAAAAAAACCTATATTTCATGGTTCCCATGAAGCTTGACACCCAGAAGCGCCCAATGACAAAAGCAATGTCCATAACCAGCCTCACGGATGGGGATCAATTAAGTTAACTTAAGATATATAGATACCTAAAAAATTAATAAAAATAGGATACCAGCAACGCTGGCTCGCGTAAGTTGAGTATCACCCCCGGATGCAGTCGGGGATGCGATCGCTTTATCTGTCAGTACACCATCACTCGCCATCTGTCAAATGAACATCCTGAACAATCTGCTTTTCCAACCCACTCAACCCCGAAGCGAGAAAAAACAGCGCCGTGGCATTGAAATCAAGTCACAGCGTGAAATCGAAATCATGCGACAGGCGGCGAAAATTGTAGCAACCGTTCTCAAAGAAATTCAAGAGATGGTGCAGCCTGGCATGACAACAGCCGATTTAGACGCTTATGCCGAAAAGCGCATCCGCGAAATGGGGGCAACACCCAGCTTTAAAGGCTACCACGGATTCACAGGCTCCATCTGCGCCAGCATCAACAACGAAGTCGTGCATGGCATCCCTAACCCGAAAAAAGTGATCCGGACTGGCGATGTCTTGAAAGTGGATACTGGTGCCTACTTCCAGGGTTATCATGGCGACTCCTGCATCACTATCGCAGTTGGTGAAGTGACACCGGAAGCCGCTAAATTAATTCGCGTCGCCGAAGAAGCCCTCTACAAAGGAATTGAACAAGTCAAAGCCGGAAACTATCTTTTAGACCTTGCTGGTGCCATTCAAGACCATGTGGTAGCCAATGGTTTTAGTATAGTTGAGGACTTCACAGGTCACGGCGTGGGGCGGAATCTACACGAAGAACCGTCAGTCTTCAATTTCCGCACCCGCGAGATGCCCAATGTCAAGCTTCGCGCCGGAATGACTTTGGCAATAGAGCCAATTTTAAATGCTGGTTCCAAGTTTACCCGCATCTTATCCGACAAGTGGACAGCGGTAACGGTAGATAACGCTCTGTCAGCTCAGTTTGAGCATACTGTGTTGGTGACAGAAGACGGATATGAAATTTTGACCGATCGCTCCAAAGTTTAATCCATCGTTGCATAATTGACCCACATCCTCAAGGGTCGATGCTCCACAAACAAAGCCCGCACAGGCGGGCTTCTCTATTTTTCCATCTAAAATAATTTTGTAACGTGAGGCAGGTGCAATATGTATCTAACAGCGCAAGAGTTGGAAGCACGAATGCCCGATGCTACAAAACTTTTGAGCGATGAACCAGAAATGGAAAGTTCTGTATACTACAAGCAACTAGCTTTATTGGTGAGTTGTTTAGAATGGTTGTGGCGCAATCGGAATGATTTTTTTATTGGCGCTAATCTGACAGTTTATTTTAGTCGGCAGCAATTGCGAAATAGAGACTTTCGGGGGCCTGACTTTTTTCTGGTGAAAAACACAGAAAAAAGAGATCGCCCTTCTTGGGTGGTATGGGAAGAAGAAGGCAAATATCCGGATCTAATTATCGAATTACTTTCAACTTCAACAGCTAATATTGACCGAAATTTAAAAAAAGACCTATATCAAAACCGATTTCGCACGCCGGAATACTTTTGGTTCGATCCGGAGAATTTGGAATTTGCGGGGTTCCGGTTAGTAGGAGAACAGTATCAAGCCATTGTGCCAACTGCACAAGGCTGGCTGTGGAGTGAGGTACTGGATTTATATTTAGGTGTGGCTGGGGGCAAATTACGCTACTTTACTCAAGAAGGTGTTTTGGTTCCCACGCCAGAAGAGACAGCAGAACGACTAGCAGAACAGTTGCGAATTCTCGGTGTCGAGCCGGATACTTTAGGTTAGCGCGATCGCGTGAAACAATGTCTATGGCAAGCTAAGATTTTATTGCCAAGATGCACCCCGCAGCGTTCAAAATAAATAGCGATCGCCCAAAATCACGATGAATCAAATTGATTTAGCCTTTACCCCAGCTGTAGAACAAGCGCAACTCATCCGCAGCAAACAAGTCTCGCCGCTAGAGTTGACGGAACTTTACCTGGAACGCATCCACAGGCTAGATGGCAACCTGGGTAGTTATTTTACGGTGATGACAGATGTGGCGCTTGCCGATGCCAAGGCAAAAACGGAAGCTTTAGCTGGCGACACCTCAGAATTACCACCTTTTTTTGGTGTACCGATTTCTATTAAAGACCTCAACCCAGTTGCTGGGGTTCGCTGTACCTACGGAACACCAGCGCTGAGGGACAAAATAGCTGCTTATGATGATGCCGTGGCGGGGCGGATTAAGATGGCTGGCTTTACTATTCTGGGTAAGACTGCCACTTCTGAGTTGGGTTCTATGCCTTTTACAGAAGCACCAGGCTTTCCCCCAACCCGAAATCCGTGGAATCTGGATTATACGCCAGGGGGATCGAGTGGCGGTGCATCGGCGGCGACAGCGGCGGGGTTGTGCGCTTTAGCTCAAGGTTCTGATGGTGGCGGTTCGGTGCGCGGCCCTGCCGCCTGTTGTGGTTTAGTCGGACTTAAACCCTCAAGAGGTCGTATATCTTATGCACCCGTAGGCGATCATCAAAATGGCATTGCCACTAATGGTTCCTTGGCTCGTACTGTAGCAGATGCCGCCGCTCTCCTCGATGTGATGTCTGGCTATATCACTGGCGATCCCTACTGGTTGCCAGATCCAGAAACGACGTTTTTGGCGGCGACAGAACAAAAGTTAAATCCTTTGCGAATTGCTTTCAGCACAACAATTCCACCAGTGGGCGAAGCTGATGCGGTGCGTCAAGAATCGGTGCTAAAAACGGTGCGCCATTTAGAAGAAATGGGTCATATTGTGGAACCAGGATGCCCCGATTTCAGTAATTTGATTGAACCTTTTACCAAAGTTTTTCTAGCTGGTGTGGCGGCGGCGGGGATTCCCAAAGAGTATCTCCAACCCATGAATCGCTGGATGGTAGAACAATCTGGGTCGGCGGGTGAATATTTACAAGCTGTTGCCCAAATGCAAATTTCGGCGCGGCGAATTGTGGCCTTTTTTGAAAACTATGATGTTTTAGTGTTGCCAACTTATTTGCATCAACCTCTCCGCATTGGTGAGTGGGCAAATTTGCCTCCAGAAGAGATTTTGCAAAGAATTATTCAGTGGGTGGCTCCCTGCCCGCCGTTCAATGCTACTGGACAACCCGCGATCGCACTCCCTACCGGTTTTGACGATATCGGCTTGCCTGTAGGCGTACAATTGGTCGGACGACCTGCTGCTGAAGCTACTCTCATCTCTTTAGCCTCCCAGTTAGAAGCCGCTAAACTTTGGAGCGATCGCCGCCCTGATTTTGCAGTTTAAAAAAGGGTTGTCAGACAAAAGGCAAAAATACAACCTTACTTAGATTTATAACTCTTAGTCCCCTCCCCGTCAACGGGGCAGGGGGTTGGGGGTGGGGTTTTCTTAATTAAATCTTGCAAGCTTTCCCGCTAGGAGTAGCATCAGGATATAGAGTAACAATTGCATCTCTGCTCTTGACCAATACAGCTTTATAAGATTTTTTCGTCTCATCATCTTGCACTGTCAAAATGCAAGCCCCCTGAGCATTTCCCTGCACCTTCAATGCTTTAGTTGCATCCAAAAGCATTTCTTTAGCATCACTCACAAGAGAATAGCCTTTGATGTTATCTTTCCAAATTTGCCCATCTTTTTTGATGAGTACACCCACTGTATAAATTACACCAGGAACTACTTCTTCATTCTGCAAATTCTCAGATAACCTTCCCCCTATTTTATCTTCTTGCAGTTGCAAATATCTGCCAAAAAAATGCAGCCCGCCAATTTTAGTAGGTCCCTCTAACTCCCCGCAAAAGATATGTTCAAACCCTCCTCTGTCATTCCAAGCAGCCGTTAAATCATCGAGGAATTCTGCTTCTGTACTTCTACTTGGACGCAATTGCCCACCTACTGACTGTTGAATTTCCCGCAGTACATTTCGATTATCGGACATCAATTTTTTGAAAGCACTTGCCGTCACCTTGCTGCCAATCGTTCCGCAGGTTTTCAAAACAGCTTGATCGAAATTGCTCAGTTTGGGTGCTGGTGGTGTAATGTCTGCTTTTTGATTGCGCGGAAAGCGATGAGTCTCTAGGTTATTAAGATTATCAAAAAACGGTTGTATAGCTGTTGATGGCTGCTTTACGGTAGGAGAGTTAATTGGAGTCCCACTTACACCTTCAGAAAAAGTGCCACAATCAACACTCACCCAGCGAAGTCCTGGGGTTGCACCAGGTACTTTAATAAATATAAACTTTCGTTGCCTAGAGTTGAAGCCTACCGCTTCGTAACTCTGACCATTGGTAACTCGAATATTTCCCGGATTGGTGCCGTTAATTCCCCGTGTTGCTTCACAAGTGCGAGTAGCCCGGAAGGTTCCAGAGGCGGGAACTTGCGCGTAAGCAGCATATATTGATAGCAGCGGGGTGATTAATATTAAGGCTAGGAGAAATTTAAGCTTTAATACCCCCAGCCTGGACCAAAAATTAAGTTTCATAATTTAAGAAAATAAAAAGATGGCAATTACGATGATAATTCAGATTGTGTACGCCTTATTCCGGAAATTTATTAGATATTCTTGTAAATATGTTGAATGGCGTGTTAGTTAATTTTCCTTTACATAACTGCCAAATCTAACATTTGGCAATAAGATAAATCTCCGGATCTGTGCTATTATAATTACCTTCAATAGTTATGGCAGAAGACGGCAAGTTGAAGAAGGCAAAAGGTAAAAACGCTCTAAATTTAGGTTTAGCTTCGTTTCTGAGATGGGGACAAGACACGCAAAATTCCCAGCAAAAAGTTCTTCCTTTCATCTGTTTATTGTTAACTTTTTCTTATTTAATTGTTAATTTTTATTACCCCAAAAGTCTGCTGGCTCAGGAACAGTTGAAGGACTTTAATTACTGGGGGAGTCTGTGCGACTTATTAGCAGACGAAAAAAAATATGCAGAAGCAGTGGCGGCGTGCGATCAGGCGATCGCACTCAACCCCAACCAGGCGAAAACCTGGACTGACCGGATTGAGGGACTACTAGGACAGGCAAAGTACACGGAAGCGCTGGTTTCCGCTGACAAGGCGCTGGGTATCAAACCTGACTATTCTCTCGCTTTGGCGGATCGGTGTATTGCCTTAGTCAACTTAGGGAAGTATGAGGATGCGATCGCGAGTTGCGATAAGGCGCTGATCTCCGATGGAAATTGGGGAAACAACGGCACACCCCTAATAGCGTGGTATAATAAAGGGCTGGCGCAAACAAAGTTAGGACAGTACGCAGAAGCGATCGCCTCTTATGAAAGTGCCTTAGAAATTAAACCAGATTATTCTCTAGCTTTGGTCGATCGGTGCGCTGCATTAGCGCAAGCCAGCAAATACACCGAAGCGATCGCAGCTTGCGATCTGGCGCTAAAAAGTGACGGCGACTGGGGAACTGCCACACCAGCGCTGGCATGGTACAACAAAGGTGTAGCCCTCAAAAAGTTGGGACAGTACCAAGAAGCGCTCGCCTCTTACGATCAAGCTCTGGCGATTAGTCCTACCGATGCAACCGCTTGGACTGAACATGGAGTTTTGCTGTCTGTAGTAGGTAAACCAGCACTCGCACTAGCATCGCAGCAATTTGCAGTTAAAATTAGTCCGAATTATTCTCAAGCCTTAGCCAACCAATGCGCGGCCTTCAACAAATTAGGGCAATTTAAAGAAGCCCAGGAACCCTGCGAGAAAGCCCTGCAAGGTGATGGCAAATGGGGTGAGACGAGTCCCGCATTTGCTTGGGATCAGCGGGGGAACGCCTTAGCAGGACAAGGTAACTACGAAGAAGCTTTGGCCTCCCACGATCGGGCGATTGGGCTTAACCCTGACTATGCGGAAGCTTGGAACAACCGCAGCGTTACGCTATGGTTTTTGGGAAGATACTCAGAAGCCATTGTTTCTAGCGATCGCGCCACTACTATCAATCCTAACTATGCTCAGGCTTGGTTCAACAAAGGCAGGATACTAAGGACGGTGAAAAAGTATCCCGAAGCACTCGCCGCTTACGACAAAGCCGTTAAGAGTGCCGATCCTAACTTTGCTAGTAAGCTTCTGGCTGATATTTGGGCAAACCGAACTGTAGTGCTGTGGACTTTGGGAAGATATTCTGAAGCCCTTGCAAGTAGCGATCGCGCCATTAACCTCAATCCGGAATTATCTCAAGCTTGGTACAACCGTGGTGTAGTGCTGGTAGGCTTGAAACGTTATAAAGAGGCACTTACTGCTTACGCCCAAGCTATCCGCATCACTCCCACCGATGCTAATAGTTTGGCAGGTCAAGGGGTCGCCCTGTTGAATTTGGATCGACTAGAAGAAGCGATCGCTGCTTTTGAAGAAGCCTTGAAACTTGACCCCAAAAACTCCCTAGCTTTGGACAACAAAACTTTGGCGATGCAAAAGTTAGAAGAAAAAATGAAAGAAACCGCCCCACTAACTGCACCATTACCACCACTTCAAAAATGAGGAATGAACCGCTTAGCGGTTCATTCTTCCTCAACCAACCTTCCGATTCATCTTATAAACCTCTGGCAACTTCCACCAAGGAACATGAGGAGCTTCGTGATGTTCCTCGTGGTAGCCAAAGTGATAGCAAGTGATAAAAGACCAGAAAATCGGGAGTGCATTCGTCTTGGCGCGATGGTTATTCGTATAACCACCTTCTGGCTCTTGGTGTGGTAAATAGGTGCCAAAAAAGAATAACTGCACCGAACTCAAAATCGAAGGAATCACCCAAAATAAAGTTAAATTGGCTTCTGGTATATGAAACGTGAAACTAATCAGGTTAAATACCACCATTAACCCTATAAGCCGTTTCCAGCTCCAGTAGCCCATCATAAAATAAAGATACCAGGCAAAAAAGTTTTTGTGCTTACTGTCGTGAAAATCTGGATCTAGTTCACTCGCTGGATGGTGGTGGTGTTCCCAATGCTTTTTTCTTAACTCATCAAAAGAAAAGAGTCCATAAAGGGTTAAAACTAAGGAACCTATAAAGTTATTAATTTTAAGGTGAGGAGGAACTACCACACCGTGCATTGCATCATGAGCGGTAATAAACAATCCTGTATACAGAAATGTCTGCCAAACTAATGCTACTATTTTCCATAAGACAGGAACTTGCGAAAGATCCAGGGAAAATAAGAAAATTAGGCTGCTTGCCCAGATTCCAATAATTGCAAAAGCAATTGCAAGCCCCAGATATGTATCTTCACTTCGCTCTATTCGCTTAATTTGCGTTGCTTGCAGTGGTGGGTGTTCGAGTTGGAGCATACATTTGTTAGTTTTCGAGCTTTTTTGTTGAGCGATTTACAAGATTATACCGATGTCCGTTCACCCTCGATAAATAGGGTTTGCAGACTACTAATCGTTTAAAAAAATGTTTTGCTTTACTAATCTTTCCGATGAGAAAACTTAATTAATACTTAATGCCTTCTATTAGACACCACTAGCCGGGTATTAAGTACCGTAAAGCTATCTTAACTATTGTAAAGCAATTTTGGTCAGGGCGATACGGTGCAGATAGGTATCAGCCCGGTATCTCTTAGGTAGTAGGGTGTAAGGAGTGGGAGCTTACACTCAGGCTGACAGCTTCTATATTTAAGTGCAACCGCCAGGCTGAGTGTAAGGCTAGTCTAATCGTTAGCGGGCGACATGAGGAAGCAGGTGCAGTACGTCACGAACCACGCTATAGCCTGCCAAATCCCAAAGTAGGTAAGCCAAGAAACCGATCATTGCTAAGCGACCGTTCCACAGTTCAGCTTGAGGGTTCCAGCCAAATAGGAACGCATTGCGGTCTTTGCCATTGAAAGCTTGAGCAACAGGTGGAGTAGTGCGAGTTTCCATCGTTTACATTCCTTAATAAACTTCTTATGGTTTCATAGTAGCTATCTACCCAGTCACTGCTCTCTGCCTGTAGTTCCAAACTGCACTTAACTCTCAAGGATGATGAATGGGTTGATGGAACAGAGCAATCTAATACAAAAGTACAAAAGGGTTATGAAGCTAGATAGCGATCGCAAATACAACTATCAGAAACTCTGACGAAAGCTAGAGGGTATCGTGACTTGAGTTGCACAAACTTAAGTGAGCAACAATTTTTTAACAAACGTATGGCTCCCACGGTACTGATCACAGGTGCTTCTCAAGGCATCGGCAAAGCAACATCTCTATTATTTGCTAGTAAAGGGTATGACATTATAATGGCGGCGCGTACCCCAGACCGCTTAGAAGCCGCAGCCAAAGAAGTGCGATCGCATGGTCATCAAGCGCTAACTATTCCCACCGATGTCAGAGATCCCAAACAGGTAGAAACCCTCGTTCAGAAGGCGCTGGAGCATTTTGGCACTATCGACGTATTGATTAACAATGCAGGCCTTTACATATCTGGGCCAGTTGAAGAATTTTCCCTAGATGATTGGCATCAGGCGATAGACCTCAACCTGTGGGGGTATATTCACACAATTCACGCCTTATTGCCCCATTTTCTGGAGCGGAAAAGAGGCACGATAGTTAATGTGAGTTCTATTGGGGGGCAAGTACCCATTGCTTACTTAGTGCCTTATTCTACTAGCAAGTTTGCCGTCACTGGTTTAACGCGATCGCTGCACGGGGAACTAGCACCAAAAGGCATTCATGTTGGTGGAATTTATCCAAATATAATCAAGAGTGATTTTATGGAACGGGCAATCTTTCGAGGCAAGAATGCCGACGATTTCCAAGCCCGTCGGGATCAGGTCGATCAGGTGCTGAAGGTTCCTGTGGTGGAGAAACCGGAGGATGTGGCAGATGCTATCTGGGATGCGGTGAAGCATCAGCATTCTGAGGTGTTAGTTGGTTCAGCCAACCTATCGAAGGCTTCTTATAATATGTTTCCCGGCTTCATGCAGTGGGTGTTCCGGAAAACCTTTCAGCTGAAGGATAAGCAAGCATAGCGATATATAGCAATTCAAGGGTTGGGTGGGATACATCTGTAGGGACATGGCAATGCCATGTCCCTACCAAGGGGCCCAAACGTCAGGAACGCGATATATTTTACCCAAGTGAGAAACGCTATACTCGTTCCCAGAGACGGGGAACGAGTTGTTATTTTGGTTCGCCAATTAAGGTAAATGCTGCCCAGTCTTTAGGATTAGGATTTTGCTGCTTGATTTTCAGCATGGCATTTCTTAAGGCTTCGGCTTTATCGTTTTTCTGCTTCAGCTGCTTGTAAAACTCACTCATCAAAGCATTCGTGGGAGCATCAGGTGCTGACCACATAGGCATAATTAAAGTGGGAACGCCAACTGTCATCAAGGAAGCGGATAAACCAAGAATCCCATCACCGTTAGTTCTGCCTTTTCCAGTTTCGGCTACACTGAGGACGACTAATTCCGGACGCAGACGTTGCCCTTTTGGTTGGGCGTACAATTCCAGAATTTCCGCAGTGGTGAGTAAGCCACTATCTGAACCAAAGGGAGCAAGCGCGATCGCGCCGGGAATGCCCTGTCGTTTAAAATCATCTAGTATCCCGTAAGTTGCCAAATGCACACTCTTGGCTTTCCGCATCTTTTCTAACACAGCTGCCTTGGTTGCCTTATTGCCGATAAACAGGTCTTTAGTATTGAACTGTTTAGCAATTTCTATGGCTTCCTGTTCCGCACTCAAAAGCGGCGGTAACGCTTTCGGAGTCTCTCCGGGTGCGGGTGCAATTCGGGGCATTACAGGATTGCCAACTACTAGGCGGTTTCCTCCCGCAGTTTTTGAGCGTTGTTGGCGAGTTAAAGCTAATAACTGAATTGATGGGGAAGTTAGAATGGTGTGTTTTTGGATTAAGTAATTGCCATAGATATCCACCAAAGCCGCAAAAGGAATCGGGAACATTTCTTTTTGCGGAATAAAGATAACGCGGGCGGTGGGATCTTTTGGTAAAAGGTCAGCAATCGGTTTAATTAACAACTGATGCAGTTGCAATAACGGTTTTGGCTCAAGTGCTGATTTCCCTTCTGAGTTAGGTTTCTGTGAAGAAGGTAGTTTAGGCGAATTTTCTACCTTTTTCCCTTTCAATCCTAGAGATTCCGGAATACTAGAAATAACATCCTCTACAGAAGTAATTGGATAAATTGTATTTTTGGCGCTGATTTCAATCCGGCGAAATGTCACTTCTCCTGTAGGCTGAATTACCCAAGCATACACACCTTCATCCGGAACAATTGAATATTCAACAAATGTAGCTTTTTCTTCTTTAGCTATTTTCTGAATATCGGCAATTGTTGGGTAAATAAGCTTTTTGGGCGCTGGTTTTAAATTATTCCCTACTGGTTCACTATCTAAGCGCAATCGTAGCAAATCTACAATTGTTCTGATGCGTCCTTGTTCTGCCATTTCCAAAGCCGCAACAGGTTGATTTTGAGCAATCAAAACTTGTTGTAGTCGCTGGTAAGTAGCAGTTTGCGCGTCTATATAATTATTGCCGCTGCCTAATTTGGCGCGAATTGCCTCCCATGCTTTAATAGCATTATCCAGAGTTGTTTTCGCTTCTTCTGGTTTACCGGATTTAAGTAAAGCAAATCCCAGATTATTCAGCGCTTTCCCTTCTGCCAAGCGATCGCCTGCTTTTATTGCTTTTTCCAGGGGCTGCTGATATAGTGCGATCGCGCTCTCAAATTGCCCCGCATTCTGATAAGATTTTGCTAAGTTATTTAAGGCGAGAAGTTCCTTTCCTGGGTCGCCACTTTTGGATGCGATCGCTAGTTGTTCTCTTCTCACTTCTATCGCCTGCGGATATTGTCCTAGCAACTCGTAAGACTCGGCAATATTATTCAGAAAATACGCTTCTTGTACCGCATCTTTAGCTTTCCTGGCAATTACCAACTGCTGCTGGTAAAATTCTATAGCCTGCGGATATTGCCCCAAAGTTCGGTAAGCTGCTGCCAGGTTGTTTAAGGCATCACCTACGGCTTCTATATTGCCGCTTTCTCTCGCAGCTGCTAACTGTTCTTGATACAATGCGATTGCATCTTGGTATTCTCCCTCAGACTCGGAAGTTATCCCCACATTGCCTAAGAAAGCTGCTTCTCTTTTGGGATTGCCAATTTCCTTTCTCAGAGTTTCTGCGGCGGTGCGAAATTCCTTAGCTTGCTTTTCATCTCCTAGATAAAAGTAAGCAGTACCAAGATTATCTAAAGTCTTAGCCTCAGTTGCTTGATCGCCAATACTCCGCACAATTTCCAACGTCTGCTGATAGAATGCGATCGCTCGCAGATATTGCCCTACAGTAAAGTAAGTTTCTCCCAGACTCAACAGAGTATTGGTTTCTCCTGTACGCGAACCAATCTCCTGATACAGTCTCAGCGCCTGCTGCAAAGACTTTAACGACTCTTCAAATTGCCCAGTCTGATGCTGTCGAATTCCTAGCCCTAGCAGTTTATCGGCATTGAATTCAATATTATCTTGGGTTTGAGCCAAAACTGGCGGCGTTATCAGACATAAATTCACAAAAGTTGGTAAAAAGCAACCAATTAGAAATAAAAAGTAAAATTTAACCTTTGTACCGTTTAACTTTTGTGTAGTTTGAGGGAACAATAAGAGAAGAAACCTTAGCCAAATTTTCATACGGTAATGGATAAAAAAACAACAGGGATATTTGTCATTATTTTAGCCTTGGTCTTCGTTGGTTTTGGCGATAAATTTCTTCCCAAACCCTTAAGCACAGCCAGTTACAACACTCGCACCACCTTAAATAATTCTTTACTGGGAATATTCCCCACTAAGAAACCCAGAAATCCTTATGAACGCACCGAAAAAGCCATTGAACAAGAGGAAAAAGGAGGAAAGTAATCATTGACTAATTGCTAATGGTTAATTTTTCATCGCCATTAGCAATTAGCAATGAGCAATTACCTATTTCTTTAAACCTTCTTTAACCAGCTAAACATCGCCCGTAAATCCTTACCAACTTCCTCAATGGGATGTTCGGATTCCTGACGGCGCATCGCTGTAAATCCAGGCTTTCCAGATTGATTTTCTAACACGAATTCCCGTGCAAATTGCCCCGATTGGATTTCTTGAAGAATTTTCCGCATCTCAGCGCGAGTTTCGTCATTCACAATCCGAGGGCCGCGTGTATAATCGCCATACTCAGCAGTATTGGAGATGCTATCGCGCATTTTTGCCAAACCACCTTCTACAACTAAGTCAACAATTAGTTTGACTTCATGCAGACATTCAAAATAAGCTAATTCCGGCTGATAACCAGCGTTGACGAGAGTTTCAAAGCCTGCTTTAATCAAAGCACTCAAACCGCCGCACAGTACGACTTGTTCGCCAAATAAATCAGTTTCAGTTTCTTCCCGGAAGCTTGTCTCTAAGACACCAGCACGAGTGCCACCGATACCTTTAGCGTAAGCCATTGCGCGATCGCGTGCTTGTCCAGAGGCATCCTGATACACCGCAAACAAACAGGGAACGCCTTCCCCTTGTTCGTAAGTCCGCCGCACCAAATGTCCAGGGCCTTTTGGTGCCACCATCACCACATCTACATTAGCAGGAGGGACAACTTGACCAAAATGAATATTGAAGCCGTGGGCAAAAGCTATTACTTTCCCTTCACTCAAATTAGGCTGAATTTCGTTGGTGTAAACCGTTTTTTGCACTTCATCTGGCAGCAGAATCATAATAAAGTCTGCTGCTTTGGCGGCATCAGCTACACTGTGGACAGCTAAACCAGCTTCCTTGGCTTTTTCGGCAGATTTACTACCAGGATACAGTCCGACAATGACATTCACACCGCTATCTTTGAGATTGAGGGCGTGGGCGTGTCCTTGGGAACCGTAGCCGATAATAGCAACTGTTTTTCCGTTTAATAAGTCTAAATTTGCGTCGGTGTCGTAATACATCCGAGCCATAGGGGTGTCTCCTGAGCGTATGCGTCGCAAGTAGTGCAAACTCTTGATTTTATCAGATGATGTGGAGAGAATGAACCACTCAAGGCAAGATAGGGAAGAGATAAGCGATCGCGTTTGTTGCATAAACTGCAACGTTTTAGCGTCCCGGTTTGGAGTGAGGCATACTGGCGTTAATTAATTTTGGTTATGTTATGAGTTCGACGCTTCAACCTTCTTTACTTTTAAGTGCATTTCTGGGAGGCATCGTTTTAACCAGTTGTGCTTCTGATATTAAAACGGCTCAAGTTCAAATTCCAATGATGCTTAGCGGCGCAGTTCCAAGTCCCCAGGCAATGCCTGCTCCCGCGTCAGAAGCACTAGCTAACAACAATAGTACAGCGCAATCTGTAGCCAAGGCTCAGGTGCCGAGAGTGCGATCGCAATTGATTAAAAATGCTGAAATAGCAGTTAGTGTAAATTCGATTGAAAAAACTATTCAAGCAGTTACCAAAATTGTTCAACAACAGCAGGGAGATTTATTAGGCTTTCAGGATCAAAAGCCGGAAGATAGTAATCGCCACACAGCATCTATGCAAATTCGGATTCCTCAAAATCAACTGGAAACTACTCTCGACACTGTAGCAAAATTGGGAACCGTACAGCGCCGCACTCTAACTGCTGAAGATGTCACCGATCAACTTGTGGATAACGAAGCAAGATTGCGAAATTTGCGGAAACAAGAAAGCACTTTACTCAAGATTATGGAGCGTTCTGGCTCAGTTGGGGACGTCCTGAAAGTTGCCGACCAACTCAGCAAGGTGCGGCAAAACATTGAGCAAATTGATGCTCAGCTCAAAAATCTCCGCAGTCGTGTTGCTTATTCTACAATTACCCTAACTTTAGAGGAAAATATTGCTACTACTCCCCCAGAAATACCTTTAAATTCCCAAGTTAAAGAAACTTGGAATCAGGCGACTCACTCGCTAGCCGAACTCGCAGTTGGTTTAATTCGTTTAAGTATTTGGTTAGCTGTCTTCAGTCCATTTGTATTTATTTTAGTTGCTGCTAGCCTTGGTTATAACCGCTTGAAAAAACAGCAAACTCCGCTCACACCTCCTCAGTCTGAACCACCCAAAGTCAGTTAACTTGCTTAAACTATTTTTTTTGAATAGTATATAGCAATCCTATTTGAGTTATTAGATACCAGTCCTTCAGATACCCGACTTCTTTGAGAAGTCGGGTATATTACCTTCAGGAATTATTTATGACTGCTATAGCAATTCAAGGGTTGGGTGCGATAAATCTGTAGGGACATGGCATTGCCATGTCCCTAACCTTGGTTGCCTGAAAGTCTCAATTGCGATATACTCCACCCAACTGATAAACGCTATATATAAACATTAAGTAATAACCGCACAATACTTAACTTCTTCAAATTGAAATAATTTACAAAAAATGCAGAGTGCAGAAGATAAAAAGGGTTTTAGTCGTGGGTTTAAAGCCCAGGAGAAAAAAGAAAAAAGTTTTATTCAAGAGATGATAATCGTCTATTGTAATTGCGCGCTACTTACTAACCCGCGATGCTCCCATAGTGCTTCAGCTGAGGTTTCTCCAGACTCTCGCGATGCGCGTTAGCGCATAAACGGCGAAGGGAACAAAGAAAAGGAAGGAACCTGTTTTTGCATAAGTGGCGACAATCTAGCGCAGTAGGGTGGGAAGAACCCCATCCTACAAAATTTAAGCTGCATGACACTTTTGGCTCAGGGAATGGCAAGATGGAAGGCGAAGCCAAAGCGTTCTGAAAATTCTATGCCAGAACTGCAAGTATCAATCGCTCAGCATTACCATGAGCGGACTAAATATGACCCCCAGACTATAGCATCCAAGAGTCAGGGGTTGGATTGGGAACGTCAGCCAATACCTTTTAAAGAATACAAAATTGGGGTATCCCACGACCTCAAGCCGTATTTGGCAGACAAATCAGAGGGGTTGAACCATGATGATGCCTGGTGGCGGCGTATATCGCGGCTGCTGTTTTGCAGCTATGGTTTGACTGCCAAGATGCCGACGTTGGGAAATCCGATGTATCTGAGGGCTGCACCTTCTGCTGGTGGTTTGTATCCGGCGGAGGTTTATTTAATTTCTCGCGGGACTCCTTTCCTTGCCCCTGGACTGTATAACTATCAGCCGCAAAGCCATTCTCTGATTCATTTCTGGGACAGTGATGTTTGGCAAAGCTTGCAAAAAGCTTGTTTCTGGCACCCAGTGTTGGAAAGTACCCAACTGTGCTTGGTGACGACAGCAATATTTTATCGCTCGGCTTGGCGCTATCAAGCTCGAGCCTATCGGCGGATTTTTCTGGATACGGGGCATTTGCTGGGCAATATTGAGTTAGCCAGCACTATGAATGATTACCGCCCTCACGTAATTGGGGGATTTGTGGATCGGGAGATTAATGAGTTACTATACCTCGATCCGGAGCAAGAAGGCGCGATCGCTATTCTTCCCCTGGCAGACTTGCTGGATGTGAAACAAAACTTGCCCCTGGCTCAAACTGCTTTGCCCTCCGCTACCCAAACCAACTATCCCAATATTCCCGATGGCGAACTGCTGCACTATTGCCACAAAGCAACGCAGATAGAGGAACAACAACCAGATATTTCCCCACTACAAGATTCAAAAAACGACAAGTACAACTTTCCTTTCTGTCTCAAGGTTTCTACTGTCACACCGCCGATTAATTGCGGAGAAAACCTGCAAGACTTAGAAAACACGATTCTCAAGCGGCGTTCAACTCGTGCCTACACTGGTGCAGATTTGACTTTTGATGAACTCAAAGCTTTACTAGATTTCACCTACCAACCAGAACATTATATAGAGCAAGGTTTGGATGGTTCCCCAGACTACTTTGATTTGAATTTAATCGAGACGTTTATCGCTGTCTCTGGGGTGACAGGTTTGGAGGAAGGTTGCTACTATTACGCGCCAAAAGCTCAAGAACTGCGACAAATTCGATTCAAAAACTTCCGGCGCGAGTTGCATTATTTGTGTCTGGGGCAAGATTTGGGTAGAGATGCAGGGGCGGTGCTTTTCCACACAGCGGATCTGAAAACAGCTGTGGGACAATATGGCGATCGCGTTTATCGTTATTTACACATGGATGCTGGTCATTTGGGACAAAGGCTGAATTTAGCTGCCATTCACCTCGGTTTAGGTGTCAGCGGTATCGGCGGCTTTTTTGACAACCAAGTAAATGAAGTCTTGGGCATCCCTGCTGATGAAGCGGTTCTCTACATTACCACCTTGGGGCAACCAAGATAAAGATAAAAGCTAAAAGGCTCTCATACAAAAAAAAATTTATAACGGTGCGTTAGCAAAAGTCTAACGCACCGTTATTGAATGCTAACAGCAACCGTATTGAGAACGGGCGACCTTGGGCTGCGATAAAAGTTTATCTCTATCCTGTAAAAACACTGGTTATAAACGACATATAGCGTCTAGTTAAGCTTTGCGCTTCGGGATCATAGTCTCTACCCAGACTGTGGCGATATTGGCAGACATGGTCGTGCCTCAACGAAGTGTGGGTATAATCGCTAGGTATTGATAGACAATTCCCTCTTCACATATGCAATGCCTCTGTGCGGTCACACCAGAACTCACAAACATGGAAAAACCAGCAAAGGTAGTCAACGATACTTGTGTCCTGCTTGTAGACAAACTTTTACTGACAGCTTTGACACCTTGTA
>NZ_JAMPKJ010000016.1 GCF_039962115.1 Funiculus sociatus GB2-C1
AACGAAGAGGTTATGGATTTAGAAACTTCAACAATTTTAAATTAAGAAGTTTTCTAACTTGGCATTTCGCCAGCTAGTTTCAGTTTTTTTTACATACCATGTTCGGTAGAGCCTAATAATATTTCTGGATTTGCTGGGTATCCCCTAGCGATTAAAGATAGAGCAATTGGACTTATGGCAACTTTTAGCCACTATGGTATAGAGCCAGAATTTTTAGAGGCTGTACAGACGCTTTGTACAATTTATCGCGTTAGATACAGCTTGGCAGTACCAGGAAGAAAAGCAGATTTGGCAGTCTTCAACTCGTAACCATAGATTTAAACACCTTTCTCTATCGGAGCAGAGGTGCAAATTTAAAAGCTCAAACTTGTTATCAGGAACTCCATCAAGCGCTCATAAACGGCTGGATTCAGCAGGCTAACCAGACTACTTAAAAAGTGAAACAATCCAAGCACCCGTTATGCTCATCAACACAATAATCTCCAAAACTTTCAGAGGAAAGGACAGCTTCAACCACTCTTTAGCTAAAGTAGGTTGCAAACCATTCCACCATTGAAAAATATTTTCGCGCCACAAAGCGGGACTATCTTTAGGGCGGAACTGGTAGCTTAATATTGACACGAGAAGGGGAATTCCTCCTACCTTGGCACTCATTAACAGATGCAAGGCGATGCAGACAACCATCACCACCCATGAAATGAGGTGAGCATAATACCAACTATGATTAAGCTCTCCCTTAGGTAGCCACTTTTCATCCATCATCTTCCCGGAGAAAACTGCAAAAGTCAGTGCTAATATAGCAAGCGTGTTAATTACTCGATGCAGCGTATACCACCATATAGGTGTACCTAATTGCCCAAGTTTTGCCACAAAATCCTGCTGGATAAGCCTTTTGTGTCCACGATGGAAAGCGTATAGAGCAAATAGAGGAAATACAAGTAAGGCATATAGCCCAAAGGTGCCATGAATTCCTTCTATTTCCTTTAACTCAGGCAAGGGAATTCTTCCCCATCGTCCATCGTAGACATCGTATGTCCAATATGCGGTCAAAATCGCGGCAATTACGAAAAGGCCAGTAAAGCCATGCAGAATACGAAGAAGAAAAGGTTGGTATGGCCCAGAGAGTTTTGCAGGCATATTCAGAAAGTTATCGAAATCTTCCCTACGTCTTTGACTTAATTCAATTGTCTCACCCTGCGATCGCCCTACTGACAATACCTTAACCTCTAAACCCTTCACTCACAACCTCTTCAAGTCTTCTCAAAGAGTTGGAGGTGGTTTCCTACCTCAACTTGCCCTAAAATAGAATATCGCCCTATTAAAAAATTCATAACCTATCGATTTAGATAGGGATTTGATGGCTGCTTGGCAGAGTTTCCGACAGCGCGATCGCCGCCGCTAGTCCTATCCTTAGACTTAAACCTTCCGTCTTCTGAGATAGAAAACGCCTCCTTATCTAACACCTAATTTGGCAATACATTCGAGCAATTAAGCGATAAATGAGCCAATGAAACGCCTTATTTCGTTGTTGTTATAGGAGGTAGCTAAGCCATGTCTATAAACTACTGCTTGATGGAAAGAGTCTTGCTTGGAAAAAATCTGCAAAAATGCACCTGCACCACTATCAGCAACTTCTAACATCCTATGCCCGAAATCTACTTTCAAATTCAATGTCCTGATAGTTCTCAGGAAACCTGCTATTCCCTTTCTTTAGTCGTCAAAGACTATTTTACACCTAATAATGAGTCTGAGCTGGATGACTTTGTTGAGCGATCGCGTTCAGCCCTGAAAATTGCAAGCGATCGCGTCCAGGAAAAGTATGGCATACCTTGTGGTTTAGCTTGGAGACATCTGCAAGACATTGAAGTTAAATTTGCTCACTAAAGCTATCTATCTCAACCAAAAGTGCGGTTCATTCAGTTTATTGAATAGATACAACTGCAACTAAATTCTCTCCCCTCACAATTGTGATATTCAAACCATGTATAGCAGTCCTAAAGACATCGTAAAATTTCATTTCTAGAGACGTTCTATATTTCCCGAAAAAGGTGCCAAACGTAAATTTGGCAGTCCTGAAATATCTGAAGCCAGAATCAGGGCCGGTTGAAATCCGTAAAGTGGAAGTTACAGCTAAGATTCACTCAAACGAAGCGGTGTTGGATGAAATCTGGAGTTTTGTTGGGTTTCGCATCCAAAGAGCCAAGCTACATAGAGTTTAGATTTTTAGCTTTAAGTGAACCGTATTGGTTTTTAACCCACAAAAAAACGATACCGCTTCCGTTGGAACATACTTATAATGGCATAAGTCTTGATGTAAAGATGTATGCCAAGCATCATCTATCTAACTCAGTGTTATCCCGCAGGCATTACAGTGCCTCTTATTACTACTCGGCTTCACCAACTTTAAGAGTTTTTAGTTCCCTCTTAGCTTGGTTTTTGTAATTGGCAAAACTTATTACCATAATTACAGGAGATTCGCTTTTGTGATGGACAGAGTAACTAGGAAAATCGTCGGCTTCTTGCTACTGCGTAAAACTTCCACTTTAGTTATAGCTGCGATGATAGTTTTACCTATAGGCTTTGCCCTACCTGCTTGTTCGCGACCTTTCCCTCGTCAGCGACCTGTTTTTGATCAGCCAACGTTAACTCCAAGCAATCAGAGTATACCTACTCAGTCTCTGTACAAACCTAATCTTGGTTCCTATACCGTTGGAGTCGCAGACGACCTCTCTCTCTTCGACAGTCGGCGCAAGCGACAACTTCCTGTTAAGGTTTACTATCCTCAAGGGCAAGGACCATTCCCTGTAATTATCTTTTCTCATGGGGGAGGTGGCTCCAAGGAGGGCTTCTCATACTTAGGCGAATTCTGGGCTAGTCAGGGATACATCTCCATCCATCCGTCTCACAGTGATTCATCTTTTTTGCGGGAAACCGAAGATAATGCCCAACCTTTAGAGTATCGCCCTCAAGACGTATCGTTTGTCATAGACTCTCTGCAAGCATTAGAAGGGAAAATTCCCCAGTTGCGAGGGAAAATAGATCGCGCTCGCATTGGTGTCGCTGGCCACTCATTTGGCGCCTATACAAGTATGTTGCTTGCAGGAGCATTGGTAGACACGGCTCAGAAACAGGATGTTAGTTTCCGAGATAATCGTGTCCGTGCGTTTTTAGCAATATCTCCGTCGGGAACTGGTAGAGGCGGGTTAGATGAGCGTTCTTGGGATAAAATAAACGTTCCTGTGATGTTAGTTAGTGGTCGTAATGAAAGAGGCGACGATTGGAGAATGGAGCCTTTTTATAATATGCCTCCAGGTAATAAGTATTACCTCTTGTTCGATGGTGCCTCCCACTCATCCTATAACGACTATAAGCCGGGTGGTAGACGTGGGCGCTTTCAAGATCAAGAGACTATTGAAAATATTCACACTTATCTCCAGAGTACGAGTATTGCTTTCTGGGATGCTTACCTCAAACAGGACAATACTGCTAAACAGTTTCTCCAGTCTGATGTGTTGCCAAGTAGCAATATAGATCAGTCTCCAAGTAGTAGAGATCCTTTCCCTCCTAGCAATAGAGATGTTTTTCCTGGTGGGGGTAGAGTACCAAGTAGCAGTGATAGTCAAGTCACACTTTTTAAGAAGTGATTGACTCTTAGGAGAATGGTACTAAGTTGACAATCCTAAGGCTTTGAGCCACAGGATTGTCACGGGAAGCCACAAGCGCCTTGTGGCACATTAGTGAAGGTGCCTTTCGGATTCATAGTTCCAGTATTTGTTCCTAGCAAAGCGTTCTCGACCTGAAACGTCGAATAATCGGTCTGCGTCAGTTTAAAGTCTGAGTTGCTTGTGTTACTAAGAAGTTGCAAGCAGAGCTTGGCGTTATTGCTCACTATTGCCTTAAAATCGTTGCTCGTCAAAGCGTTGAGCCGGACACCAGCAAATACTTGAGAATTACTCGCATCTTTATTTCTATCCAGAATGCGAATTCCATCTGAACCGACATTAATAACCATATTCGACTCAATTAGAGCTCGCAGCTGGCTACTGTCTTTCGTTTCTATATTAATACCTTTATCGACACTGTTAGAAATCGTGTTGTTGGTGATGGTTGTCGTCGAAAGCGTCCTGTCTTTGAATTCAGCGTTGATGCCGATTGCGGTGTTGGAAATTGTGTTGTTGGTGATGGTTGTCGTCGAAACTGAATTTTCATGAGTTTTGAACCTAATACCTTCAGTCCCAGTGGTATCGATCGTGTTTGCTGAAACCGTGATTTGTACCTTCGGAGTCCCCTGAATAGAACTGTCCACACTAGGAATAGTGCCGAGACCTAGCGTTGCTCCCTGTATAACGATACTCACACCATGATCTGCAACTTTACGAAGTACATTATTGGAAACAGTAGCTATTGCTTGGCTATCACCATTAAAGGCCAAGGTAATGCCACTATCCGAGATGTTATCAAGGGTGTTGCCGCTGATGGTGAGAGGCACTATTTGAGCATTGTTCCCAATGTTAATGTCAATCCCATCAGTACGAACACCACTACTAGAAGTACTAACGCCACCACTACTATCACTAAAGTTGCCCAGGTTGCGAATAGTGTTGTTCAAAATCTGAACTGTTCCCTGAACTGGGCTGGAACACGGCTCAAAATTTAGACAAATGCTGACTTCGATTCCATCAATGGCGGATGGCGACGGATTATCTTCCACTGTGTTGCCTGAAATTGTCAGGTCAACTGGACCAATATTGTTGCGGATAAAGATGCCGCTTTCAACGTTGCCAGTAAATCTAATAGGAACAGTAGTACCGTTTGTTGTCCCTTTGACTGTATTATTAATGATTCTAACTCTGCCGATAGCATTTTCCAGAAAAATGCCTTCACCCAGCGCATTCGTGACCAGATTGTCGCGAATCGTCACATTACTAAGGTTCCTGCCACTAATAGCTTGAGTGCCAGGAGAATCTACATAGAATCCGGAGATAGTGGTGTTATCACCCAGCGTCACTGTTCCCCTGACTTGCGGCAGCACAGAAGCACCGGAAAGAGGAAGCAGGACGCTTGCTTGCTGAATGGTATCGAGTTGCTGCACTGGCCCTGTTGACAGCAACTGGACACCATCTGGAACAGTAAATGAGCCAATTCCCGAATTGGTACCCGGTTGCACATAAACAATATTCTCAGCCCCAGCCACATTCAAAGCATCTTGCAGTGTGCCATAAGGACGCTCAAACGTGCCATCTCCCCCACCAGCACCCAAGTTGACATGCTCGAAAAAATACGGATTGTTCGTTTTGGGATTTGTGGCTTGGACTGTAAAGCTTTCGGTTAACCACTCAGATTCCGATTGTCGATCAACCAAAATATTGGCTTGACGTGCTACCGACTGGTTCATCCGTGCCAGTACCTGATGGGAACTGCTATCTTTCAGGCGACGTGCGGGGAAAGAAGCTGCTAGGCTCAAAACTAGATTGGTACCAAAAGTGGCGTCATTTTGAACTGACAAACCCAAGCTTAAAGTATCACTCGGACGAACAGCTAAGCGAGTACGCCAACCGAGAATTTCGGCGCTACCGGGTGCATCGTAATAGTACAGCCCAGCATAGCCCCGGATGTCACCGGTTGCCCCCAACTGGGCAATTTTGGCACCCGCCTCGATATCGAATCCTGCCATTGCGACTTGATATTGGCGCAGTATTTGACGCGATCGCAGGGAATGGAAGTTTAAATAATTTCCGGCGAAGAAGGTGTCTTGTAGTACCACTCCTGTGTCGAAAATGTCTTCTTTTACCTGTTGGCGGGTATCTCCCACTGGGATGTAGACGTTGGCGCGAACATCCCAGTTTTGACCTAAACTTTCAAACCCCGCACCTAGTTGGTTGAAATTAGCTAATCCTGTGTTGCGGTTGTCGTAGGCGATGTAGCCGCCGATGATTCTGTCGTCAGAAGAACTGTAAAACCGATGTCCCAGCAATAGGTTCCCGCCGAGTGTGGAATCATTTATTGACCAGAGTAGCTGTCCTTCTAAAAAGGTGAGGCTATTTCCCGGATTTTGCAACAGGGGAATAAAACCCTCAAAGCTGGCAAAGTCATCGAAGCCTGCACCTGATGTGGTGTAGTTAATTCCCAGTCGCGGAGTAAAAAAGGGGGGATTATCTTTTGCGGTTTCTGTTGACGGCTCAGTTTGAGCGTTAACTGTCTTACTTGTTGCTAGAGTGAGTGTTACTAGCAATAGCCAACTTATGTACACTAATGGTGATAGTTTACTCATAGGGATGTTAACTACTCGTAACCCATTTCTTGAGCTAACTCCACAACTTCAGGCATAAATCCTTTGCGGTCTTTGCGCCACGCTAACGAACCTTCGAGTTGACTGGGTGCTATAGTTTGAGCGCGAAAAGCTGGAGACTTCAAAAAGTTAGGATCGTTGCCCAAGTGCGCTCCATAGGGGCCTAAAGAAGCATAGGGAGAATCCTGAGGGCGTAACATAGCTTCAAAGATCGATTCATCCCAGGAAAATTCTAACCACCGACATATTTTTTCCAAATATAATCGAGGTTCGTTTAAAATGCTTTCTCCATGTAAGTGCATTTTCCGATGGTTGGGAATTTCATTCAAAAAATCTAAGATGGTGCATTGCATCTTGTACCAAGCGATTTGAGGATCGACGGTGGGTGGATTAGTTGCATAATCAACAGAATTAGATAGGACAGCCATAAGTTTACCAGCACGAACATCCATCAGCGACTGGCCTTGGGTTCTAGGATGGCGCGTAAGGTGAAGGTAGTAAGCATCTGGAAAAGTTTTGCGGATGCGATTTAGAGTTTCCAGTTTTGCGGCGTACACAGGGCTTTTATCGATAATTCGTAGTGGCGAAACTTTGCTACACAGTTCAATGTAAACTTCTCCTACATTACAATCGCGACGTCTTCTTATCCAGCGATGAGCCATGTCTATCGAATTGAGTGTTTGTTCGCCAGCGTAGAGTTGAGCGACAGTTCGCAATAAGCCATGCAGCTGAAATCGACGAAAACCACTCATGCGGTGTACAAACTGTTCTAGAGTTTCAGTAACAAACAAATTTAGTTCCGGCACCCCATAGGCTTCGGGATGCTGTCCTATCATGGCACAGCTCAGAGAGGTGAAGGAACGTGGAGATGCAAGAATAAATACAGGCTGGGGGACTGGCATAATGATGACCTCTGCTGTGAGGGCGAAAACTATTAGGGTGAAGTCTGCTGGTAAGATAAAATATTTATCCTCTAGGAGCAATTGCGGAGCCAAATTCATCGGCAATCGGGTTAGAGTTTGAAGGCTGGGTTAAACTCATGTTTGAGAAGCGAACCGGCTAGCTCAGATATGTACAATATTTCATTTTATGAATCAAAATCGCAACACATCAGACGAAAAGCGCCAAGAAGTTTTACAACGTCTACGAACTCGTCGTGGAGAAGCAAGACGCACTGACTTAGGGCAGACAGAAATGAACCTTGAGCCAGACGCTTCGGTCATGCAACCCTTCCAGAGTTCACAAGAACTGCAAGCAGATGTAGTTGAAGGGGCCGATGTCAGTCTACAAAAATCGGAACTGGCGCAAGACGATAAACAAATAGAGGAAATAGAGAATCTTCGGCTTTTACGACAAGCTAGACGAGCCAGACGGGCGGACAAAAAACAGGCAAAAATACAGCTAGAACAAAACGCTTCACAAACATCAAAACTTGGGCAAGAAGAGAAACTGATAGAGAATTTTCTACGTTTACGGCAAGCTAGGCGAGCCAAACGGGCGGGTAGACAGCAGCCCCAACCGGAACCAGAACAAAACGATCTGCTATTACAGGCTGTCCTGAAAGGACGCAGGCGCAATATAGAATCAGAAAACATTTCGTCAGATGATTTTGTTGGCACTATGCGGCAGCTGTTAGGTAGTGCAGAAACCGATCTAAACTTGCTGCCCCTGGAAGAAATAGAACAGCGCCGAAAAGATATCAAGTATCGCTATGATTGGATGCGAGCCATACTTGAAGAAATGCGAGAAGAATTAGATAAACTTCAGGAGCATATGATTGGCAGGCTACAAGCAAGTACACAAAGTCAGGAAGATTCCAAGCAGGATTGAATTTTTGCGATCGCATACTGGAGGTACGTGTCAAATTCTATATCTGCGCTTACCAATAAGCAACATCTACTTCAGACCAATCTAGCTGTTAGTTTATCCTGTGAATCTCCTACTTTCTGTGCGAATACCTTCTGTAGGCGATAGTACAAAAATACTGTAACTACTGCACCACTTTTGTTCATCAGAATAGGTTTAAACCAAGCTGTAATAAATCTCAATCTACAAGCGGCAAGCAATGACTGAACCCCTGATTATCCTCTCTCCTCCACGTTCTTTCTCGTCAGTTGTGTCCACTATCATCGGTCAGCATCCAGAACTGTATGGTTTTCCAGAACTTCATCTTACTGTGGGTGATACAGTGGACGAGGTCATCCGTCATCACGAATATAGAAGAAGCCTGGAAAGTCCGCCCGGATTACTCCGAACCTTAGCACAACTAAACTATGGAGTCCAAACGACACAGAATGTTTTTAAAGCACGAGCATGGTTGGATGAACGACGAAATTGGTCTACTAAAAAACTATTCGACTATCTGCTCGATAAAGTCAGTCCTAAAATTGCTGTGGAAAAAAGTCCAATCACAGCAATGAAACCTCAATTTCTTGAGCGTATCTATGCTTTTTTCCCAAAAGCTAATTATCTGCACCTAACTCGCCATCCGATTCCCACAAGAGCATCAATGCTCGAATTTTTTGATAAAAAACGAAGAGTGAAAAGAGATCCTACTACAGGGTTGCCAATAGATCCGCTCAAAGATTGGTTTAATATGCATAACAATATTATGAATTTGACTAATACACTCCCTCTGGGACAGTGTATGCGGATAAAGGGCGAGGATGTATTATCTGACCCTGATTTGTACTTACCACAAATATCTGAATGGCTTGGCATACGGACTGACGTGGAAGCTATTGAAGCGATGAAGCATCCAGAAGATTCACCCTATGCTTGTATTGGCCCATTTCCAGCGCGTGGAGGTAATGATACAAAGTTCATGCGTAGTCCTCGCCTGCGTCAAGGTAAAGTCCGGGAACCATCTCTTAAAGATGAATTGGAGAAGGGTGAATTGAAAGAAAATTTGGATGAAGAATTTGTTGAAAAAGTTGTCAAGTTTGCCAAGCAACTAGGCTATCGGTAGCGTGTTATTAACCCAGAAAGGAATAGAAATGTCTAAGCTGTCTTTAATGACCGCCCAAGGATTGAAAGATATTAGTCCAGTTAATATAAACGGACTAGGGAGCATAGCTACCTCTTCGATGGCTACGTTCCAAGATCGCCTGTACTTAGCGGCAATATGCGAGACTGGTAAAAAATCATACAATGGAAAAATATTGCGCTACGACTCAGAAAATGATAGTTGGGAAGAAGTATATGCAGCAGCATTAGAAGGAGAAAATAATTATAAAGGTGTTGGGAGTGGTAATAGCCCTTCGGGCATACCGTTGGCGATCGCATTCTTAGAAGAAACACCTTCGCTAATCGTTAGCTTCCTTTCTCCCTCTGGTTCGCAACTTCTACGTTCAGAGGATGGCAAGACTTTTCATACCCTCCCAGAACCCCAGCTAGACAAGCATCTCCTGTCATTTCGTTGCCTCCTGCCATTCCAGAATCGGCTGTACGCCATTCCCGCAGACGATAAGGCAAAAAACGTCATCTGCGCCTGTGATGACTCTGCAACAGGCAAATGGCAAGCAGTCAATCTTCCAGGGTTCGATAGTTTAGACAATCAAGCTATTTCTCAAATAGTGGCGTTCAACAATTGCCTGTACGCCGGAACTGTAAATCCCGAAACAGGTTGCCAAATCTGGAAAATTCAGGATACCGAGCAAACACCCTATACTTGGAAAAAAATTATTTCTGATGGTGCGCGTGGGTATACCTTTAACTCCTTTGTATCTTCTATGGTTGTTTTCCAAGGCAATTTGTATTTTGCCACCGGAATGCCTGCGGATGGTTACGACAGAGGTAATGATATTCCCATTAGTGCGCCGGAAATCATTCGTATTTATCCCGATGATAGCTGGGATTTGATTGTTGGCGCACCTAAGTTTACTCCCGATGGTTTGAAAGTTCCCTTATCAGTTATGGGTGCGGGATTCGATGATTCTCACAATTGTACGCTCCAGTTTATGACTGTTCATAATGAGTGTTTGTATGTGGGAACTCAAGGAAAAGGTGGTTTTCAGCTTTGGGCTACAGAAGATGGTGAAATATGGGAACCAATCCGTCTAGAACCATTAAGCGATCGCCGTGATATAGAAATCTATACTGTAGTAACTACTCCGTTGGGATTAGTTACTGTTTTAGGTAAAACAAATCTCCAGAATACCGACAATCCATCGAAGCCTAAAACCCACGATTTGGAAGTTTGGTTAGGAAAGTAAATACAAAGCCTGTTGTTGGCTGTACTGATAAACCATAAGAGGTTATGGATATGAAAACAGTGGCTATTTCTGAAAGCTTTGGCTCGATGGTCTACCATGAAAGCGAGACTAATGTATGTAATTTAGATAAAGAGCAAATTATTAAATTATTCAAATCTTCTGGATTTTTACTGATCAGAGGATTCGATACAGACACTGAACAATTTAAAAAATTCACCGCCTCACTCAGCACAGAATTCATGCCCTATATCGGTGGCGCTTATAACCAAAGAGAGGCAATTAACGGCGACAAAACTGTTTTATCAGTAACCGGGGCAAATCTGAGATATGCAGTGCCGCTGCATGGGGAAATGTACTATACCAAAAATAAACCAAGTCTGCTGTGGTTTTATTGTGCTACTCCCCCCTTGACTGGTGGTGAAACAACAGTATGTGATGGAATCCAGGTTTATCAGAAATTGAGTGATTCCACAAAAGAATTATTTCACACAAAACGGTTGAAATATATTCGCAGCTATCCGAAATTCATGTGGCAAGAAATATATAAAACTGATGATTTGAATATAGTTAAAAGAATCTGCCAAGAAAACGATACATCCCTAAAGGTAGATGAAAAAGACCACTCAATTACTACTGAATTTGTTACTTATGCGATTACTGAAAGCGGGACACATAAAGCTTTCATCAATAACATCTTGCCAGTAATTGCCCAGGAATACGTCCAGGGTTTGCAATCGAGTATTGTTAGGTTTGAAGACGGTTTAAAAATTCCTGATGACGTAATTTTTGAACTCAAGGACGTTACTGATAAATTGACTCTCCCGATTGCATGGCAAAAGGGAGATATCTTGATGATAGATAACACAAGATTACTTCATGGCAGAAAGTCGTTTTCTGATAATCAAAGAGAGATTTATGTCAGGATGGGCCATTTAGCTAATTAAGCATAGAACTAATAATTCATGACTAATAATATCAAAATCGGTTGATTGCCCATAATAAAAGAATCCCGCCCCGGTCTTCGCCTGCGCCTCCGGCTCTCTGGTTGACTTGCTTCCTAAGAGTTGGGGGTGGAATCTCGGTTTCCTCGTAATTGTGGGTAATTAACCAGATTTGATATGTCTAATCTTATTTTCCTTGCCACACCTCAAGACCACTATTTGGGTTATCTGTGTAAGTCCATTCCCACTCATCGCTTACCTTCGTAGCTACTTTTGGGCCGAAGGGATTAGCTGTGCCGATAAAAACGCCATGAGGCGTAGAAACGATGTTGCGAACTCCATAGTTATATGGATTTTGGAATCCTTGGCGGGTGACTGGTAGCCAATTTTCTCCATCGTAGGTTCGCCACAGGTCAAAGCCGCCTTGATGCTCAATAATATTTTCTACTCCTACCCGCTTTAGGAAACTAAATAGCCTCTGAGTTTTACCCTCAAAATTGGTGTAGCGGAGGAAGATAGTCCAATCCATAGTGCCTGCATAAAGCCAGCCATCATGGATACTCATCTTCCAGATGTAGCCGCCGAAATAATTATTAAATCCCGGATAAAAGCCGCTTAGATGCTGTTTTCCTTCACGGGGATTTCCTACAATTAGTTCCCAGGAGCCATCGTGATGCAGCCTGATAATTTCAGCGGCGGCTGGCCCTATTTTATTCTGCTGATCGTAGCCGCCGCCTTGAATACCAGTGCCTACATATAAAGCATCATTAAAAACTACCATGCTGACCGTGATTTGATTTAAACTACCACGACCAGCACCATCTGAGATTACCTTTGTCCATTCATAGGGTGGTTCCCCTTCTGCCAAAGTACGCCATATTTGAAAACCATTGTTGTTGGCGGTTCCAGCATATAGATAATCGCCAAATCCGACTAACTCGAAAATAGCTTGATTACTTGGATCTCCAAATCCGGGTTCATTTACTATTTGCCATTGACCTTTAGCAGGATCGCGGCTTTCACAAATAAATGGGACACCAGAAATATTATGTTTACCTCCAGCAGAACCTGTTGGCGCTGTAAATAATTTGCCTTTAAAAGGTACGAGCAAGCGTGTACTTGTAAATTTTAAACCTATTAAACCAGGCTGGGATACGGGGAGAAAGTTTTTGCCATCTTCACTGCGTAAAATTAAAGCCCCTTCCCCGCGCGATCGCGACCAATTCGCCAGATAAAGTACAGGCTCAGTGTCCGATTCTCCCTGGAACACCACCATCGCCCGATAGCCAAGTTCGCGGCTAATTTCATCTCCCTCACTGCCGATAACCATCGGAGCTTGATGAACGCGCTCCCACTGTTCTAAAACTGGACTATAGCGCCAGATTTCCCCTCGTGCCTGATTTTGCTCAAACTCTGGGGAATAAACTGGATAGGGACACTCAACAGGCCAAACGCCAATTTTTACATGAGGCATTCCGGCTTTGATGAGACAGAGATTGGCGCGGGAAGTCCCAACATAGAGATGGTCTTTAAACCACGCAATCGCATGAGCGTAGCAATTATTTAAGTCTCCAAAACCGTTCTGACAAATCTTGCGAAAGTTGGATTCTTTCAGCCCTGGTTTTGGTTCTGGATTAAAAATTCTCATTTCGGTACTAACAGGCATTGTCTAAATAATTAAGTTGCTTTAAAAAGCTTTTTACTGATGCTATTAATGCTTGCGGTTGAGATACTGGAAAAAAATGTCCAGCAAGAGGAACAAACTCGAAATGTGCGTGAGTCCATACTTCTTTTAAAGCATTAGCAGTTGGAAGTGTGGGCGAAGATTCACCATAAATCGCTAATGTAGGTTTGTTTATTTGCTGCAATTGCTCTAAACTAATACCTTCGATATTTTTTAAATCGCGCCGTGCCGAAGTTGTTTCCAATAACTTTAGCCAGCGTGATGCAGTGCGTTGACTATTTTCTGGCACCAATTTTGATAATAATCTGCGGAGGCGATGTTTCCCTTTTGGTAATCTCATCTGCAATCGCGCGATCGCTTCGAGTATTTGATACCCAGATTCTGGATCGTCTTCATCCAGTTCAACACCAATCCGGTTTAAAATTCGTTGTGTCCTTTTCCAACGGGGCCAGTCGCGCAACCTCTGCCTCGGCTGCAACACTCTCAAGCGTACATCTACCAGAATTAAACTTTCTACACGCTCTGGATAGGCACAAGCAAAATCTAAGATGACAGAACCGCCAAAGCTGTGCGCCATTAAATGAGCGGTTTCTATTCCCAAATAATCTAATAATTCCCTTAAATCCTCAGCCATTTGTGGGGGAGTATAGCCATTTTCAGGCATGGAACTTCGTCCGTGTCCGCGCAGATCGAAGAGTGTTACCGGATGGGTAACACTCAGCTCTAGTGCCAGATGATACCAAAAAGCCAAATTTGTCGCCAACCCATGCACCATAACTAGGTTGCTTGGGATGTCGTTTTGACTATCTTGCTCCCCCTCTATTCCCTGCTCCCCTTGATAAAGGGGGTTTAAAGGAGAATCGAGGGACAACTTTTGAGGGAGTTGAAGATAGTTTAAATCGACTGCTTTTAGGTGAGCGACAGGCAATTTCTACTCCAGGTAGCCAAGCATTTGTAGTTGAGCGAGGATTTTATCTTTTTCATCCTCGGTAATATTCCCAGACTGATTATCGACTTCTGGAGCGCGATCGCTTGCCGTTGTAGCACCTGTAACTACTGGTTTTGACTCCAAACACTCATCAGTAAAGAAGCTCTTGGCAACCAATCCCTCCAGATTCGAGGGAATCTCTAAGCCTAAACTATACAACAAAGTGGCAGGAACATCTGCAACATTATGTCGCTCAGCTTCAAACCCACTTTTGATACCTTTCCCTCCCGCCAGGAAAATGCCATCAGGATGATGAGTTCCTTGGGGTGATTTCCGGGGTTCCACGGGAGGTAAGACATTGTTAATAGAAACAAAGCCGTAATCACGCAAAACTAAAGTTAAATCCGGTGCTTCTAAAAGAGCATCCCCCGAATATACATCTTCGCGCTTATAAATGGCTTGGATAATCCGTTCTCCTGTGTTCTCGTCTTTGAAATTTTCCAAGTCTTGAATTAGTTTTTCCCGGAAACTTTCATACTCTTCCGGTTTTATTCCAGGTTCTCCCGGCTTTTTAGCAACGCGAATTGCAATCCCATTGCTAGAAGGAGTTGGACAGTAAGCTAAGGTTTCTTCCCAATCTAAGTTAGCAAAATTGCTGGCTTCCCGTCTCTTTTCCGCCTCAGAGTTATCCACTTTTCTCCAAGTCAGATAACCTTTTTCATGCAAAAAGGCATTGATGCGAACAACTTCTGTAGTTGCTGTAAAGCCATGATCCGATGCCATGAAAACTTGAGCATCTGGCCCCGCAATTTCTACAAGTCGCTGAATATAACCATCTAAGCGGCGGAAATATTCCAAGCAAGACTTCCGCATTTGTTGCTGCCAAGGCGTGTTGTGTGTGGGGTATATCCCAGGATCGAGGAATTCCCAAACTTGATGCTGAAGTTTGTCGGTACCATCAAACAAAACTGCCATCAAATCGGGACTATCTTCGGTTAGCAGTTTCTCCGCCACCCGGAACCACTGTTCCTCCCGAATAATATGATATTTAACCCAATTTTCCAGGTCATCTGTACTCATGTAGGTTAGAGTTTGATTTTCTTTTTCAAAGTCCCACGCCAACTCTTTGGGATCGAAATCTGGAATTTCTTTGAGTCGGTCGTACAATTCAGGTGGTGTTGTGTTGCGACGCAGATGTTTCCAGGGGACAAAACCAGGAACGAGAGAACCGGAAATCGGTCGCGGTGGTGCTGTAAATGGAAAGTTTAAAGCTACAGCGGTGCGATTTTGACGACTTGCCATTGACCAGATTGTTTCTGTACGAATATCCCGTGAATCATACAAGGTGAAATAAACATCCTGACCTTTATCTTCGTAGCGCACAAAGTCATAAACCCCATGACTTCCTGGAGTTCTTCCTGTCATAATGGAAACCCAAGCTGGCGGGGTCAAAGGATTGGGAGTTGAGCGCAATTTTGCCCGTACTCCTGTTTCCATAAACTGTTTCAGAAAAGGCATCGTTACGCCAATTTCTGGCAAATCAGAGGTGATATTATCCAGAACTGTGAAGGTAGCACCATCGAGTCCGATAAAGAGAGTGCGAGTCATTATTTTTACCCGTTTAATTTTTGTGTTACAAAGGTTACTATTTCGCCTACGCTGAGGTCATCTACATAGCGACCGCCGCGCATTAGCAACTGATCGAACCCTAACTTTTGCTTAAAATGCTCTTCCAAAGTCACAACTAAATGAATGATGTCAACAGAAGCAAAACTCAGGTCTTCTACTAACTTTGTATTACCAGTAATTCCATCTAATTCCAGTTCCCATTCTTGGGTCATATCTTGCAGAATGTTGATGATTGTTGAGTGAATGTTTGTTTCGGTGACTTGCATGATTTTTGCCTCTTTAAAACCCGGATTGTTGCTTTTTTAATGTCGCCCCTACCCTACGAGAGGAGGAGAATCTGGCCTCCTCTCCCCTATGAGGGAAGGGAGTCGAGGGTTAGGTTTTTGTGGCGTTTATTTATGCCCATCTATTTAACACTGACAAATAGCTAAGACTTCATTATTGCCATACCATATATTGACAGAAAAACAATCATTATTGTGAGTTACTTTTACTTGTTTACCATCAGGAGAACAGGAAGCGATCGCCCACTTTCCCGGTACTCCTTGCAATCCTGTCCCGACTGCTTTGCTGGCAGCTTCCTTGGCACACCAAAAACCGAGTGCAATCAGGAAATTTGCCGAAGGTAGCAATTCCAATTCTGATGGGCTGAAGGCAGCATCAATCCAATCTTCAAAGCGAATATTTCCCAGTCTTTCTAAGTCGATACCAAGACGCGATCGTCCTAAAGCTGCAACTATATAACCCCGACTGTGACTGATAGAAATATCCGGTAATGGCACCATCACCTCTAAGCTAGGACAATGCAAAAACGGTTTACCCAATTCTGTAGCTAAAATTTCAATATCTACAGGTGCAATTTCCAAGTTGAAAGCTTGTTTTGCCCACTGGCGTACAGCGTCTTTAGCAGCGATCCGACCGAATAAGCGATCGCGTCGTCTTGGCCCTTTTTCTGGTAGTTTATCCCAAATTTCCCGCTCTTTGTCATTTAACATCAAATCAGCCAGTTCCTGATGCCAAGGATTTAGAGAAATTTCTGGTTTTGGATTTACATAAATACGCCTACAAACTAGACCCGTTTCTACTTGCATCCAAGGTTCGGAGAGGACAGGGGCAGAGGGGGAGAGAGGGAGAGGGGGAGAAGGAAGCATTTTTGTTGTCGGTAAGTAGATAAAAACCAGTTTTTACTAAAAACTCGGTGTTAGACACGTAAGAGTAACTTCTAAGAAAACCGAGTTTTTTGGCTTTATCACTCCGAACCGTTGTTGTCAGTAGGGTTAGGAAACAGAGATGTCATCACCCTTCCCTGACTCGCGAGAAACTCTTGCATCAAATCAAAATGCGCCGATACAACAGCTAAGCGGATGTCATCGGAGAAAACAGGAGTTTCGGAAGAAGTAGCAAAGGACTCTTGTGCGTCTATTTTCCTGACTTCCTCCAAACTGACTTCACTAGATACTCTACTATTTTCAAAAGTTTGTAAGGGTTGGTTTAACGCCATTGTTTGAATTTCCGCAGGTTCGACCTCTCCCCTGCTAGGGAAGGGGAGAATTTCTTTTGCTTCCCTTGGAGAGGAGAGAATTTCTTCTCTTTCAACGGAGGGTAAAACGGTTAGGGAGTTAGGTTTTTCCGGTGCAAAATGTGAGTCAGCAGGTTGGTGGGAGTGAAACTTCTCCTGTATTGATTGGGCAAACTCTGGACGCAACTGCATTATTGGCAAGGTAAGATCCAAAATAGGGCTAGGTTTTTTAATGCCATTTTGTACAGTTGTTACATCCAAATTGACTGACGTTACTTGGCGATTTTTATACAAAGGAGCCAGATCAATTTCTTTGCCCATTACAAACAGTCTTGCCAGCAAAAGTTGGATTTGTTCTAAACCAGATTTTCGCTGAGTATTACTGGGTATAGCAACATAATTACGGTTACGGAGAATATCATCGACAAATCCAGTTAGATTGCTGCTGGGTCCAACTTCGATAAAGGTTCTCACGCCCTCATCATAAAGGTTTTCAATTGTTTCCCGAAAACGTACTCGACTAGACCACTGTTTAATAGCTACATCGCGGATAGTTTCTGGGTCAGATGGAAATTCGGAACAAGTCGCACAACTATAAAGGCTAGTATGACCAGCACTCATATCCAACTTTTCATAGTAGCTGCGTAAAGCCGATGCCATCTCTTCAAATAGAGGCGTATGAGTGGCGCGGTCGAAGGGCAAGTGCATACAAATTCCGCCCGCCTCTTTTATTTGATTTGCAGCTTCATCAATATCACCCATACTGCCAAACAAAACTACCTGATTTGGGCAGTTGTCCATCGCCAAATGCAAGCGCCCTGAGTAAGCATTGAGCAGTGTTTTGATGAAATCAGGCTCAATAGCACCAACGCTTAATAATGCTCCTTTAGGAACGCTATTTGTTGCCTCTAAATCCTTATAACTTTGGTTTAGAAGACGTTTCATTTCTATCAGTTGCTTTTTCCCTTTGACGCGGGAGACACCTGAAGCGAGTAAAGCCGTATGTTCCCCGGTGCTGTGACCAACCATAACATCACATTTGATGCCAAAATCGTGCAGCAGTTCGTCCAAAGCCATGCCAGCAGTAAACACAGCTTCGGTAGCAACATCCATTGCATATAACTGATTTTCCCCTAGCTTTTGTTCTTCTTGTGTTAAGCCTGTTGGGAATGGGAAAATAAAGCGACTAGGTGGATTTTCCCAGATTCCCGCAAAGGTTTCGTCTGAAAAGTCGAACCACGCCCGAACTTTAGGGAAGTACAAGCAGAGGTCAGCCAACATATTAGGATATTGCGACCCTTCTCCGGGAAACAAAAAGGCTGTTTTACCCGATTTTTTTATATTTGCTGTGTAGTAAATTCCGCTGCGCGTTTGCAGTTTAGTACATTTGGGATCGGCTAATTTTTCTAGGGCTTGTTTTAGCTTTGTTTGTAATTCTGGAACGTTTTTGGCAATGACTGCTAGGCGATGAGAGTGCTGAGTGTTTGCCTCCGATAAAGTATAGGCAAGGTTGGCAAGGGATATACTTTCATCGATTTGCAAAATTTGCTGAATATTGTTAATGGAAGCAATCAGGTCTTGCTTACTATCACCAGAGAAAATTAGTAGTTCTGTAGACCAATTAGTAATTGGTTGTTCGATTTCGGATTGGGAGTTTTCTCCCAGTCCCCAATCCCCAGTCCCCAGTCCCCAGCCTCTATATTCTTCTAAGATTGCATGAGCATTAATTCCACCAAATCCAAAGGCGTTGATTCCGGCGCGGCGTGGAGTTTGTTCTCCATGAATCCAAGGTCTAGCTTCGGTATTGATGTAAAATGGCGTTTTCTCAATTTCTAAGGCTGGATTCACCTCGTCGCACAGCATCGGCGGCAATACTTTATGGTATAAGGCCAGCGCAGTTTTGATTAGACTGGCAACACCCGCTGCTGGGATGCAGTGACCGATCATCGATTTCACAGAACCCAAGGCACAGCGTGGGAAGTTTCCTTGACGCTGACCAAAGACATGATTTAGCGTCTGCATCTCGGTCTGTTCTCCCAAGGGGATGCCAGTACCGTGCGCTTCAATTAGCCCGATAGTGTCTGGATCGATGCCACTATTTTCGTAAGCACGCTGTAACGCCAGAACTTCACCTTCGAGGCGAGGTGCTAGCAAGCCTAGTGCTTTGCCATCGCTGGAGGTGCCGACTCCCTTGAGAACAGCATAGATGCGATCGCCATCTCGTTCTGCATCCTCTAGCCGTTTTAAAATCAAGAAACCCACACCTTCGCCTAGCAGAGTCCCTGCCCCTGACGTGTCAAACGGGCGAATTTTGCCATGAGATAAAGCCCCCAACAGACAGAACAGCATATGAATCGGTGCAGGTGTGGCAGCTTGTACACCTCCAGCCAGCATCATGTCACAACGACCGCTGATTAATTCGTTCATCGCTAGTTCAACCGCAATCAGGGAAGAACTACAAGCAGCATCAGCTACGTAATTTGGCCCCATCAAGTCTAGGCGGTTAGCGATGCGCCCTGTAACTACGTTGGGAACCAAAGTGGGGATGATTTCCGCAGCTAGAGGCGGTACGCTACTCTTTAACTCTTGACGAATACTATTTAATGTGTCTTGGTCGAGCGTTGGATGCAGTTGACACAGCAAATTCAGCGTTTGGTCTACAATCATACTCTGCTGAAGTGCCGTGACAAAACCCCGGTTAATATAGGTGCCTCGCCCTAGAATAATCCCGGTTTTTTCCCGATTGAAAGGTTTATCTGTGTAGCCCGCATCAGCGATCGCATCCCGTGCTAATTTCAGGGATAGAAAGTGGTCTGGATCTCCCCCATCCACTGAATTTGGCATAATCCCAAATTCAACCGGGTTAAATTCAGCTAATTTACCCAAAAAGCCACCTTTACGGGTGTATATGCGACCGCTTTCGGTAGAATTTGGATCAAAATAAGCACCAGCCCATTCATCGGGTGCATCCTCAACCGCATCTACCTTGTTCAGAATATTTTCCCAGTAAGCACACAAATTTTTGGCTCCCGGAAACAAGGCAGACATCCCGATAATCGCAATATTGGTAGATGAACCTATTTTATTCATAATTTGCTTGCCAAACGATTAAGGGCGGTATTGCAGGTACTTTCTATGTCTTTGAGATGGAAGCGGACGTTACCGTTTTCATCAATAAAAATGGCATCGTACACAAGCATATGGTCGTCAGCTTGAGTAACCCGAAAAGCAACTTTTAGCACACTATTGAGCGCTGATTTGCCGTAGCGGATAACTGAGCCAAATCTTGAAGGTAAGGCAGTTGTAGCTTTTTGGACACGCGACCAAGCGATCGCTAACTGCGGTGCTGTATCAATTAAAGCCAAGTCAAATAACCAAGATGATTGCTGCGATGGCATCACCTCAGCATCAATTCCTTGCTCATTTAATCGGTCAATAGCTGTCAATAACTGGAAACTAGAGCCGTGGAATAAATAATCACGATAAGCAACAGCAACATCCAAACTATTGCCGGAACTTAAAGCGTCTATTTGCACCTTAGGCGATTCCAGCATCTGCGGACGCAGAATCACAGTAGCTTTGTAGAAAGGAATTTTACTCTCAGGGTCTACAATTTGGGCTGCCACTTCCAAAGATTCAAAATCAGCCTGAGTAGAAGCACGAGCGATAAAAAGGACTTTTCTGGCTTCTTCGAGTACAATTCCCCGCAAAACTCGCAAATCCCGAACCTCTGTGACTGTCCATTCTGACCAAGCAGCTTGGACAAATTGCGCTATCCACTCTAAGGCACCCGCAGCAGGCAAAACTGGTTTACCATCCAGGCAATGATCTTGCAAGTAGGGATGCAACAGAAGCGAGAAAGTATGTTCTAAGGTGACGGTGCTATCGGGTTGAATTTGTAGTTGAGACGTGATTGGATGCCCAGTCCCCAGTCCCCAATCCCCAGTCCCTTCTTTCCCAGCCCCCAGTCCCTCAAAAGTCCCAATAATTAACTCTGTGTCACCCTTATTTCCATAACCCAGTTCCTCAATAAAGAACTGACGACCTGCATCAGGGGGAATGGGGATAACGCCTCGTTCTCGAAACTGACGGTTCACTGACTCAGAAGCCATACCCGTGATGTCCCAAGGCCCCCAGTTGAGGGCGACAATGCGAGTATTTTGCCAACGCTGGTCTAGTTGCCATGCTAGACGGTTGACAACTTCGTTAGCAGCAGCGTAGTCTGATTGTCCGCGATTGCCAAAGCTTCCGGCAACGGAGGTGAAGAAAACAAGTAATTTTAAAGAGTCGGGTCGCAGGTGTCGGCTGAGAATAAAGGCACTATCGACTTTCGTATCAAACACAAAGTCGAAGGATTCTAGGGTTTTATCAACTATTAGCTTGTCTTCGATGACACCAGCACCGTGAACGACGGCATCCAGACGACCGTAGCGAGAGTAAATTTCCTCGATGAAACAGCCAAATTCTTCAGCGTTTCTAACATCAACTGCTTGATACTCAACGTTGACACCAGCTTGCCGACAATGGCTGAGGTTGCGACGGATGACGCGATCACGTAATATTCCCCGTAGTTGATTCTCAATCTGTACGGGCGTTACTGGCTTTTTTTGCGCTGCCAGCAATATTTTCCGCAGTTGAGAAATATCCTCGATTCCCGTTGTGTCGGGAGATTCCTCCGCAGGTTCCGGAGAACGACCAACCAGTATCAGGGTAATCCCTGGAATCAGGAAGGTACTGGCAATTTCGGCTGTAATACCTCTGGCACCACCAGTAATTAGAACTACCCAATCTTTGGCAGGATGAATCGGCAAGGAGGAAGCAGGAAGGGAAGATAAGGGTGCCAAAACTGGCTCAAATACCATCCGCTTTCCTTGTTGATAGCCGATTTCTGAGTGACCTCCCGATACCAGCAATTCTTTGATGATTGTTCTAGCAATTTCGGCGGCTGATAAACTATCGTCGAAATCAATGGCTTTCGCTTCCACTCCAGACCATTCCTGCACCATTGTTTTGAGTAGTCCTTTACTTCCGCCACCTGTGGGAAGACCAGAACTACAGCTACCATCGCGCCCAAACTGCCCTCCTAGTAGCGAGGCTGCTAGGACTTGCGTATAGGGGAACCTCTCCCCCTGCCCTCCTAAAAGGAGAGGGGAGCTAGACACCCCGCTTCCCTCAGAGGGAAGGGGGGCTGGGGGGCTTAGGTCAGACGCACAAATTTGGAGAACTGTCAATAAGCTTTTGCAGTCAATTTGTGTGTACTGCCGCCACTCTGAGAGAGTTTCCGGCATGGGGATGGGAGAAAGTGCGGTCAGATGGATAATTCCTCTGACTTCCCCATTGAGCGATCGCGCTTCGTTAATTTCAGCCGCCAGTTTTTCCGGATCGAGCAGAATATCAGTGGAGATGGTAACTGGTGTGGCTCCCATGCGCCGCAAGCCTTCCGAGACGTAAGGCGCAACGGACATCTGATCTTGGGTAATCAGAAATAGCCCGTTAAGGGAGACTACTTCCGTGTCAGGTAAAAGTTCTGCCCGCGCTTTCATTATGTAGCGCGGCAGGGCTTCTACCGGGGCAATGACTTTCCCAGGCTATTATTTTCCTCCGGAACGTTACCAGCTTTTAGTAATTGTTCCACAACGCTGTTGAGGGTTTTGGCACGGGTGAAGTTTTCCATGCGCGATCGCACGTTGCTGGCTAAGGGTTCCGATAAGCTTTTTTGCAAAGCACCCAGAATTTCCACCCGTTTAATCGAGTCAATACCGAGTTCCGCTTCCATGTCAGCGTTTAACCCTAACATTTCTGTTGGATAGCCAGTGCGATCGCTGACTAACTGCAACAATTTTTCTGTCAAAGCAGTTCGATCTCGAAGCTGCTGGTTGTTAGTTGTTGGTTGTTGGCTGTTGGTTGTTAATTGACTATTTAGTAGTTCAACAACACTGTTGAGGGTTTTGGCGCGGGTGAAATTTTCCATGCGCGATCGCATCAAGCTGCTGAAAGGTTCTGGCAAGCTTTTTTGCAAAGCACCCAAAATTTCCACCCGTTTAATCGAGTCGATACCGAGTTCAGCTTCCATGTCAGCGTTTAACCCTAACATTTCTGTTGGGTAGCCAGTGCGATCGCTGACTAACTGCAACAATTTTTCCGTCAAAGCAGCACGATCTGGAAGCTGTGCGTTGTTTGTCGTGGTTTGGACGACTGAGGGCTGACGAGTGACGACTGGCAATTGAATGTCAGGTTGTGGTGCCGGTACGACAGGAGCGATCGCTGTACCATTGGTATTTTGGATTAACACCTCAGGCGTTTTTGCACCATTGTTGCTACCATTTCCCGAAGGCTGGCTGAAGTTGGTAACGATTCGGGGAGTAGGTGTGATCGCCTTCTTTGATGGTATTTGTTGCGGCTGTTGGGGCGATTGATAATTCACCCCTCCGAGAAACTGCTTCATCACCTGTTCCTGTAACCCCAGGAATTGCCGCATGGTTTCTTGATAAGCTTGGTAAGCTGCTAGGGCAGTCTCGCCAGTAAGAGCTGAGGCGCTGGGTGATGGTGCGGGTTGTTGTTCTGGGTAGGGGGTCATTGTCAATTTGGGAGCAACTCCTGGTGATAGTGCTGAGGGCTGAGGACTGTTAGCGCTGCACGAAGTGGGGGCGGGATTAGTAGTGGGTTTCTTGTTTTCTTCTTCCTGATGCTGTCCGCTAAACTTCACTGCTGACTTTGTAGAACTTCCAGAAGTTCCCACCACTGGTAAGGCTGTTTCTTGTTCTGGCTGTTTTGCATTTAGCGCTTTGCTTTGGGCGGCGCTATCCTGGTTTATCAAGGGTGTTTTACCCATGTGACCCACCGCATCCTTGATAGGTCTGGAACTAGCACCAGTTAACAGCCAAGTTGTGGGCGAAATATCTGGTTTTTTCGTCAAAGCTGCCAAGGATAAATCTAGCTGACGCACGTTCCGCCCTTCAAATAGAGTTGGTAACTGGATATTGATGCCCTGCGTACATAGTGTACCCAGAGCGATCAGAAAACCTCGCATCCCCCCGCCTTGTCCGTCCAAGGAGACAACTGTATGCTCTTTTCCTTCCAGAATTTGTCCAACTAATTTAGTCAGGATGCTCTTGGGGCCAACTTCCACAAAAATTCGAGCGCCAGCGGCATACATGGCGTTAATTTGGCTGACAAACTCGACGCTGTGGATCAGGTGTTTAGATAACTGAGTGGAAATTGCCTCGGAATCGGCATCATAGGGACGAGCCGTGGAGTTAGCATAAACAGGAATCGTGGGCGATCGCAATGTCACTTTGTCGATAGCTTCGATTAGTGGGTTAAGGGCAGAAGCTACTAAGGGAGAGTGGAAAGCACCCTTGACTGGCAGCATCCGTGCCATTATTCCTTCGGCGTTCAGCTGGTCTACAATTTGGGCGATCGCGTCTTTGTTTCCAGAAATTACTGTTTGCAAAGGAGCGTTATGATTGGCAATTACCACCCCCTCAACACTGGTTAACCGCGCCTGCAATTCTGGGCGTTGCATCTGCACTGCTGCCATTGCACCATCGGCACCTTTACAGGCAGCTGCCATGATTTTGCCTCTGGTTTGGGAAAGGTGCAGAAAGTCTTGGCGAGACAAAACTCCCGCCGCGTAAAGGGCAGTATATTCTCCGTAACTGTGACCGCAAACCATATCCGGCTTTAAACCCAGATTTGCCGCCAAGTCGATAAATCCGGTTTCCACAGCACCAATTGCAGGTTGCGCGATCTGCGTATCAGTCAGTTGTTTTTGGTTGAGTGCTTCTTGTTCTTCAGAATAGGCACTGGGTGGATAGATAAATTGACTCAACAATTTGGGGAAGCACTGCTGTAACTCATGGTCGGCAAATTCCAATGCTTCTCGCATTTCCTGGCGATACAGCGCCACGGAACGAGCCATATCTGGATATTGCGATCCTTGTCCGGGGAAGAGGAAGGCAATTTTTTGTCCGTTGTTATTGACAGACGAGAGTTGAATGTGTGGTGGTAGGGGTTGCTGTGTGTCTTGATTAATGACTAATTCCAAAGCTGCTTGCAACTGTTGCAGGCTTTCGGCAACAATGCTTAGACAAACATTCTGTGAGGTTGTTTGGGCTTTGAGAGAGTAGCTGTAAGCTAAGTCTCGTAGGCGAGGGGTTGCACCAGCGCGTAAAGCTTCTAACAAAGTGCCGATCTCTTTTGTTAAAGCTTCCGAGTTGGCAGCTTTGAAAACAAACAGTTCGCACGGCCAAGTATCAGCACCAAGTGTGCGATCGCGCAAGTTACCTCGATATTCTTCCAGCACTACATGGAAATTAGTGCCGCCAAAGCCGAATGCACTAACACCAGCGCGGCGGGGATAGTTCGGGTGCATCAGCCAAGGCTTTGCTTCTTTGAGCAAGTACACTGGGCTTTGCGGATCGGCAAGAGTATCTAGGGGATTTTCTACGCCTAAGTGGGGTGGCAAAACTGCGTTGTGCAAAGCTAATGTTGCTTTGGCGAGTCCCGCTACGCCAGCAGAACTCTTAGTATGACCGATTACAGTTTTCACAGAACCGATGACGCAGGACTTGGGCGGTGTATTGGCTGCTTTTAAGGTTTCGGTAACTGTCTCCGCTTCTGCTCTATCTCCGGCAACAGTTCCGGTGCCGTGAGCTTCGTATAATCCTAGTGTGTTGGGTGAGAAACCAGCTTGGCTGTAGGCACGGTCTAAGGCTCGCATTTGTCCTGCTGGACGGGGTGCGGTCAATCCCAAGGCTTTGCCATCGCTGGAACCTGCAACAGATTTAATTACAGCGTAGATGCGATCGCCATCTCGTTCGGCATCAGCTAGACGTTTCAGTACCAGAATCACAATCCCTTCGCTGATCACAATCCCGTCGGCTGCTTTGTCAAAGGCGCGGGGTTGCTGTTGTGGGGAGAGAGCCTGAGTTTTGCTAAATGTCAAGTAGGCAAAGGGGCTTTGTCCGGTGTCTACTCCGCCGGCAATTACCACATTGCTGCGACCGCTTTCCAATTCTCGAACGGCTAGGCTAATTGCTGCTAGGGAAGAAGCACAAGCAGCATCAACGGCAAAGTTTACCCCACCAAAATCAAAGCGGTTAGCAGCGCGACCTGCGGCAACATTTAATAGGATGCCTGGGAATGATTCTTCTGTCCACTCTGGTAAACGATCCAAAGTTTGCTCTGAGGGTTCGTCTACATAGAGAGAAAGATGCGATCGCGTGGCGTATTGATGCGCTAAATCCCCCGCACCTGTTGCTGCGCCAAAAATAACGGAAGTATTCTCCCGGTCAAAGTCTCCCGACTCATACCCCGCATCTGCTAATGCCCTTCGCACTCCCTCTAGCGCCAGCAGTTGAATTGGATCGATCGATTTCACCGACTTGGGCGGAATTCCATACCGCACCGGATCGAATTGCACATCATCGATAAAACCACCCCATTTGGAATAGATTTTGTCTCGTGCGGTACGGTCTGGATTGTAATAAAGTCGCCAGTCCCAACGGTGCGCCGGAATTTCTGTAATGGCGCTTACTTTATGCAGAATATTTTCCCAGAAGGTATCTGGATATTCAGCTTTCGGTAGCAGTGTGCTAAGACCGACAATTGCTACATCTGAGGGAGACGCTTCATTTTTTACGGTTGATGGTTCATTGCTATGAACTAACAACTCTGAACTCTTTTGTGAAACATCCTGATGTAACTCCTCTAAGGTGCAAACAGAGTTACGCAGAGTGGCAACTTGACCAATCATGTACATTCCATCAGTCAGTTGTTTTTGAGTTTCCACGGGAACAATACCTTGCTCATCGCGCACCAAACCTTTAGAAGCAACGCGCAAGCGTCCCAGCGTCAAATCTTCTAAAACATTCTTAATTTCTTCAGGAGAATGACCCGCCGCCAACATTTCCCGTCGAGTTGCGTAAAATTCTTGAGCAAAGGGAGTAATTGCACAACGGCTGGCGTGACCTGGCCCGGTTTCCAAATTGATAGTATGAGTGCAAGTTAGTGCTGTGCGCTGGAATCCGTCCACAATTGCACCGCACTTGACAGCTTCTTGGGTGAATAAATAAGCTGTTCCCATCAGCACGCCAATCTTCATCCCGCGTTCTACCAAAGGCGCAGCGATCGCGCTGATTGTGGCAGCAGAACGAGCATCGTGAATCCCCCCAGCAAAGAAAACGTGGATTTCGCTTTCTTTGCCCGCCGGAACGTCTTTTAAAAGTGTCTCAATGGCGCTTTCCCAAAGCATAAAGCTGCTCAATGGGCCAACGTGTCCGCCGCATTCCCTTCCTTCAAAGACAAACCGCCGCGCCCCTTGTTCGAGGAACATTTGCAGCAATCCCGGTGTCGGAACGTGAAGGTAGGTGGCGATTCCTTCGGCTTCTAAGTCAGCCGCCTGATCTGGACGACCGCCTGCAATTAAGGCAAATGGGGGCTTAACAGCTTTGACAATTTGCAGTTGTTCTTCCCGTAGTGCTTGGGGGACGAAACCCAGAATGCCGACTCCCCAAGCGCTAGAGCCAATTTTTTGCTTCGTTTCCTGCAATAATTCTTCTACCTGCTGGCCTCGCATTAACGCCAACGCCAGCATCGGCAAAGCGCCCGCTTTATTAACTGCGATCGCAAATTCTGCTTTGTCGCTGACTCTGGTCATCGGCCCCTGCATAATCGGATAGCGGGTGCCATGAGAAGCGGCTAAGGGTGAATTTGGTGCTAGTGGCTGTAGTTGTTCAGCCTTTTTTACATTAGCGAGGCTTTGCTTGAGAATGGCTTGGATTAGTTTGCCTGTCGTCTGGTAGCGAAGTCGAAAATGAGCGGCTAATCCTACAGCCTGTCCCATAGGCCATGCTAAAGTGCCAGGCGAATCCCAACCGATTAAGGATGTAGCCGCCTGTTGCCAACTAGAGATTGAGGGGTTGCTTCCTTGTCCCCAGTCCCTAGTCCCCAGTTCCTGAATTTCTATTTTTTCTGCCAGTTGTTGCAAAGCGGTAATTGCCTGGAAACCGGGACGAGACAAGACGCGACAACTGCGGTTGAGACGATCGCCAATTGCGATCGCTTCTTGTCCGTTCAGGTTGTTGAGGTAGCGTTGCCATGCACCGGGGAGGGGCGATTCTGGCATCAACCACAATTGATCGTCAAGTACCACACCTGCTGCACCAGCCGCCAAGACTCCTGCTGCTGTATGAATCCCAATCCCACCTTGCACGTAGATTGGAAGAATTTGTTTGTTGTCAGTAGTTCCAACGTCTACTAACTCCTGATTACGGACATTTAAGAGTTTTTGCGTCAGGATAAATGCCGGGTCTTCACCTACCCAACCGCCGCTTTCCTGTCCCTTCGCCACTAACCCAAAGATTTCTGCATGGTAATTGATGCCTTGTGCCTGTTCAACATCTGTGACTTCCAGCAATAGGCGGCGCGATTGGCACTGGGGCAGACACGCGATAACCTCCCCTAAGGATCGTGCTTCCCATCCAGCTAGAATTATCCAATGGGAGCGATGCAGCAGCCGTTGCAGCAATTTTTGGCTATCAGCAACTTGGTCAACTTTTAACCTTAACCCTATCTGACTGCTAGGATTGACTAGCTCTAAAAGCTTATCCAGATTCCTCGTCGCTTGTTCGGAATCCCGACAAAATTCTAAATCCAGCACACCCACACCGCCTGCTCTAGAGGTTGCGATCGCTAGACCAGGATGTTCTAATCCAATAGGGCTTAGGGAAAAACAGGTGAAGGTATTCATGAGTCTTGCCTTATTATCACGACAGGGATCAGTCAAGTAAAGGAAAAATAAAATAACCAGATGAGTTTGGCAATAAAAAAGTTTCTGGTTTTATATCTTTTTTGTAGTTAACATTTTGGACAATTGATTTGTGGGTTTTCTGTTAACTATAAAATATATTGAATAATTTCAGCCTATTTCTATTTCAGCTTCACTTTCATCCGTAATTTTACGGAATCTTTCTTGTTAGCAAATTAATGTAATAAATCTACTCATCATAGCTAAAAGTACTTTTTCAAATACATATAACTACAGCTTACATTCTTTAATAATATCTCGCTAGTCATCAAATCTCTGTGCCTCCTTTACAAGAGTTTTGCTAACGGGCTTGGCATTCTCGCAAAGCCTGAATTATAGTTTTTCTCTACCGTGTTTGTAAAAGTGTCTACAATGCGATTGCCAAATTTTCCAGAAATTAGCTGGAAAACATCTCTGATTTGGTGCTTGTTGAGGCAGGGTATAAGCTAAAATTATTTATCTGCAAGATGTTGAAATTTTCCAGCTTTTTGCCATCTATTGATCTATTGTAAGTAGTCACCACAGAAACATATAGCTCTTAGATGGTCGGACGCAGACCCTCGACAAAAGGCACTTCAAAGCATTTGTGGTGCATTACAGGGCCATGACCAAAATAGCCATCTTCTCCAAACAACTCTCCATGATCTGCTGTCAGGATAATGTGAGTATTCTCAGGACACTTGCGATATAGTTCTCCTAAAAGCCCATCTATATATTCAACACAGGATATTTGCTGCTTGTGTAAGCGCTGCATTTCCTCCTGCTCAAAAAACTTGCTTTCTCCAGGTTCATTTTTAGCAAGTGCGAATTGATCCATATTCTTAAACACCCCATGAACTCCAGATATACGCGGCATATCATCGCCTTTAAGCATATATGGATAGTGGGTTTCCCCCAGGTTTAGAAAGTAAAAACAAGGTTCAGAACCTGAAAAATCAATTTGATGCACCATTGTGGCGAAGTCGTTATGATTCGACATCAAAACATAGTCATCAAAAAATTGATTTATGCTGGTAAATTGATTCAGCACAGGCATGGAAACTCGTGCAATTGTTTTGTATCCAAAGTCTTTTAAAACTTTAGGCAAAGACAATTGAGGGACAAAAGTTTTGAAAGACAAGTCGGGAATTCCCAGCCGATCTACCCATTTCAAAAATTCTTGCTTATAAACTTCCGAGGCAAACACACCGCGAGGGCTAGTATGGGGAATCATCCCCATGAGCATTGTGTAGTGGGAAGGAGATGTCCAAGAAGCATAGCTGTAGCGAGGCTCCGCCAGCCCTAAGCGATCCATATTCGGTGTTGATGCTGCCTCATAGCTGTCATATCGGCAACTATCCATAATAATGTATACAAGATGGTTTGGCATAAGGATAAACCTCAATCTAAGAGACTTTATTTAGCAAGTTATTTGCCTATTGGCAACTCTGAATACTGTAGTTAAATTACACACAAATTCATTGCCATTATGTAATTCAAGGCAGAATAAGTGAGTATACCTGATACAAGGTAAAAGTGTTGTAAATTCAGGATAGATGCAAAATTTTATAATGGCATTGAAGATCCGGTAATGTAAGCACAACAGCATAGGAGTCTCCTCAATCCCAGAGAGGAGAGAAAGACCTTTGACATCTTTAGGGTAACGCAGGAAATCCGATTGCTTTGTAAAATACGCTCCTGCTTGTTGAACCACGTAGGGTATGGAAAGAATCAATCTTACCCAAACTCGCTCAAAAATCCCAGCGGTTCTGTAGTTGTAGTAGTGTCAATCGTTAAGTTGAGCAATTTCAGTTAACCTCTAGGTGATTCAACTTATTTTAATAGATGCACATCTGGTACAATTCACTCTTCTATTATGCAACGCGGCTAACGAGTCCTAAAGGAGATAGGAAAATTTTCTGATTGTTGAAGAAATCTCCTGTTCACTTCTTGTGGATACCTGATTTGGTAGTTGCAGTTGCACTATTAATTCGTACTGGGAAGGCGATCGCGTTCAGTTAAAGCACCAGACGGATCGGGTTGCTAATTGACGCTGCTGTAGCGTCCGACACTGCGAGTTATGCCTCTCGTCTGCCTTGCGGCAGGGATGCTTTCCAATGTACCTGAACTAATATCAAAAATAGGTTCCCCTCAGCTGGACAACCAGAAAAGCCCTATGAGCGATCGCAGTAATTCCGAAAATAATACAGATAGTGCTGCCAACGATATAGCTCAAGCTGAAGCTCCCAAAACCAAAAAGGCAGCAGCTTTGGCGGCGGCACAAATTGCTGATGTCATGTCACCGGAAACAATCGTAGTCGATGAGCCACCACCGAAACCGAATTATCCCCAATATCGGGTTAAACCGGGAGAGCGAATTAGTTTAGCCGATATCGATCCAAACGCCTCAGAACACTATACAAAAAAGCAACACGTCGAAGAGGAACTTGAGCATCTGCGCGATCGCCTGGGAGATTTACAAGAACGCTTGTATGCTGAAAACCAGCGCAGTCTGCTAATTGTACTGCAAGCGATGGACACTGGCGGTAAGGATGGCACGATTAAACACGTCTTTCAAGGCATTAACCCCCAAGGCTGCCAAGTTTGGTCGTTTAAAAAGCCCAGTGATGAGGAAGCGAGCCACGATTTCTTGTGGCGTTATCACCAGCGATCGCCTCGACGCGGCATGATTACGATTTTCAACCGTTCGCATTACGAAGATGTGCTAGTTGTGCGAGTCAAGCAGTTGGTTCCGGAGGATATTTGGCGAAAGCGCTATCACGCGATTAATGACTTTGAGCAAATGCTCACTTTTAACAACATTGGGGTAATTAAGTTTTTTCTCCATATTTCCAAAGACGAACAAAAACGGCGTTTGCAGAGTCGGTTGGATAACCCGGAGAAGCACTGGAAATTTTCTAGTAATGACATCAAAGAGCGCCTATTTTGGGACGATTACCAAATGGCGTTTGAGGAAGCAATTAATAATTGCTCTACTGCCTATGCCCCGTGGTACGTTGTACCTGCAAATAATAAGTGGTATCGCAACTTGGTAATTGCTCGAACCATTGTGGACACTTTGGAAGCAATGAATCCTCAATATCCAAGGGCAGAAACTGGTTTAGAAAATATTGTGATTCCATGAAGCCTAAAGCACTTGTGTTTTATTGCGCCGCAAGGATTTAGCAAACACAAGCTGACAATTGCCTTTTCAGGTCTAAAATAGCCTTAATCAAGGTGCTTTCCTTGATGTTATTGCTACTTTGATTAAGGTTCCCAAATCCTAAACTTGTCCACTCTGGTTCCCAAATTACTTGCATATCTATCACTTTTTTAAGCTCAAAATATGGAAGTAACTGATAATGACCGCACTGCCATCCGCTTTGTAATTTCTCACCAAATAGAAGCGTTTCAAAAGGATGATGCTGTTGGCGCTTTCTCTTTTGCCAGCCGAGAAATTAAAGCTCAATTCGGCACTCCCGAAAACTTTATGAGGATGGTAAAAACTGCCTACGATCCGGTGTATCGTCCTCGTTCGGTGATGTTTGAAAAAATCGCCTATATTGAAGGATTTCCTTCTGCACAGGTGGTGCTACTCGACCGGGAAGGGAGGCTGATAAAGGCAATTTATCTGATGCAAAGACAACCTAACGGCAATTGGAAAATTGCTGGGTGTCAACTGATAGCAATATAAGGAGGGAGTTAGGAGTTATTATATTTTTGGTAAAAATATTTCAGTGGCGAGTGTCACCTAGTCAAGCGATCGCAACTAAAGTTTTTAGCCCAGTGAAAAACTTTAAGTAGGAAGTTCAGTTGGGTGGAATATATCGCAATTCTGACCTTCCCGTGGTCTTGGTAGGGACATGGCAATGCCATGTCCCTACAGATGTATGGCACCTAACCCTTGAATTGCTATAGGTAGGATACGGCTATTGGCAACTTTTTTAACTGTTTATAGATGCCTCGATAAGCATCTATGAAAAATAAATTTTGCCCGAATATTTTACCAGGTTAATGAATTCTGGAATGTCTTACTACTGATTCTAGCAGTCAGTAAACTACGTCAGAAATCATCAACCTTTAATTGGCTGGGGGCAAGGTGAGTATTCTCCCGCAGGGGCGTTAGGTAAAGCAAATTGCTTATTAAGTGGCAATTCCACTACTGGGAGAATGGGATACTCACCTTGGAAGTGCGATCACATATTCCTCATCTTAGTGCCGCCGAAATGTTAGCAGCTAAGCCAAGCTGATTAAGCGGCTCTGCGGGTAACCAAGTTCCACAGAAATACTGCAATAAGTGCGCCGATAATAGAAGCAATGATTCCGCCTATACTAAAAGGTGCAGTTCCTAGCGCTAAAGTCCCTGTTGTTAACCAAAGCCCCAAAGTACCGCCAATAAAAGATCCAATAATTCCCAACAGGATTGTTCCTAGAATCCCACCGCCCTGATGACCAGGATAGATGGCTTTAGCGATAGCACCAGCAATCAGTCCTAAAACAATCCAAGCAATAATATTCATAGTCCCGTTTCCTTTAATGTCTTTCTTTTCGAGTTAACTACAGAATATCAGTTTAGAAGGGAGCATCCCATCTGCCAGACGATATAAGTTGATATACCTCAAAGGAATAGCTAACAAGGTTTTTTCTATAAGCCTTTAGATGAATTGCTGGCAAATTGTGTAGGGCAATATATGTTGTTTAAAATTAATTAAAATTAACACTTTGCTCTTATGAAAACATAGTCTAGTGTCCAAGCTTTAGAATCATCATCATCATTAAGAAGAACTATTAATGTAACCTTGAGACTGATGCTGGATTGGCAGGTATTATGATACCCTTCAGACCAGTAAATTTGGAGACAAGCAGTGAGAGCATTGATAAGGCTGGGGATTGCGCTTTTACTGACGTTATTTGGACTGGTTAGTTACTGTAGTTCCACTTCCCAAAACCCGATAACTGGGGAAAACCAGCGCGTACAGCTGACACCAAAGGAGGAGGTAATATTAGGACTGCAAGCGCGATCGCGTATGGCTGCTCAGCACGGCGGTTTGTACCCAGACCAGGCGCTACAGCGGTATATTGACCAAGTGGGAGCTACGGTGGTGCAGCGGTCTGAGGCGAGGAATGCTCCCTATCCCTTTGAATTCCATCTATTGCGCGACCCACAAACTGTCAATGCTTTCGCGCTACCGGGAGGACAGATTTTCATCACTGCTGGTTTACTGCGTCGTCTCTCATCGGAAGCTCAATTGGCATCTGTGCTGGGACACGAGGTAGGACACGTCATCGGAAGACACGGTGCGGAACGTTTGGCAAAGCAGCAACTCGGTCAAGCTCTGGTGAGTGCGGTGGGGGTAGCAGCAAGCGACGACCAAGGCGGGGGTCGGCAAGCAGCAGTGCTTGCCCAAGCGGTTAACCAGATGGTCAGTCTGCGGTACGGGCGTGAGGATGAGTTAGAAAGCGATCGCCTTGGTTTCCGATTTATGACTGAAGCTGGCTATAACCCTAAAGGTATTGTAGAAGTAATGCAGATACTTGCTAATGCCAGACCGGGTGGACAATCGCCGGAGTTTTTCAGCACTCACCCCAACCCCGGCAACCGCATTGAACGCTTACAAAATTTAATTTCTCAAACTTATCCTAATGGCGTTCCGCCGCAGTTGGAAACTGGACGCGAAGATTTTGCTCAGGTTGTGCGTCCGCGTTTACAGCCAGCTAACTAGAGAAAAGACAAAAAAAAATAAACAAGCCTGCTCTCGTCAAGCTTCCTTTGTGTAGCATCGACCGCACCAGAACAGGGTTAAGGAATCTTTACCATAATGATTCGTTCGCGTGCGATGCAATACTGATTAATGATGCTTAACGTATTTAAACAATTCGAGAGCGGGAGTAATGGTCATGTTCAAGAAACTGCGAGGTGGCTTTCTGTTAGGAATTGGCTATATGCTCTCTCCCCTCTCGTGGTGGAACGACTTGTTCTTTAATCTGCCGATTGCGCTACTGTTTGGCTATCTCGTCAGTTGGATGAACCCAGACTGGTTTTTGCCGTTTACGATTGTTGGCTATTGGCTCTCCAATGTATTAGGGATTGTGATGATGCAGATGGGAGCGATGGATATGTTTGTAGCAAAAGAGCAGCAAAACCCAAAACGGGATTTGTTGATTGGGCTGGGTGGCTCAACGCTTTACACTCTGGTAGTTGCAGCTCTTGCTTACTTTCATCTGCTGGAATTGCCTAGTTTCCTGACACCCTGATTTTGAATTTTCAAAAATTAATTTTGCTTAGCCACTTACAAAAATGCAAGGCAGCGATCGCTCAGCACATATAAGTAAATCTTATTGGTACTACAATTTATTCAAACCCTTGCAGTTGCTCCATTTCCTAAATTTACCTTCAAAATAAATACATGGAAAGCGATAAGTTTTCCTGAGCCTGATTTTGAAAAAAGCACATAAGAATATGGGTTTAGTTGATTGTTTACTAATGACGCTGGTTTCAAGTGGGATTTGCATCACTTTGCCTTTCTTGGCGGCAAAGATAGGAGCGAACAAAACCGCCTCAAGCATTCAGGTTGAGAGCTCGCCTCAAGGCGATAGCTTCGCTTCACCCACTCTGACAGCATAGACATAATTATCTTTTTGACGCAAAAAAACGCAAGGTAAAACTAATATCTCTGCGTACCTTTGCTTTTTAAATTTTTAGCCTCGATTTTTAAGAAATAACATTGCGCATATAACCCCACTTACCGCCGCTGAAAAATAGTTCGCCATTATTGCTGTCCACTTTCCATTCTCCACCAATATTAAACAGCGCCAGTCCTTGCGAAAAGGGCTTAGCTACATCAAATTCTGTGGGAATTACCAGTTTCCCATTTTTGTCAATATAGCCCCATTTCCCAGCAATCTTTACCGCCGCGAGTCCTTCAGAAAAGGATTCAGCCTCCTCAAATTGCGGTGGTATTATCACCTGAGCAGTTTTATTAATATATTCCCATTTTCCAGCCATTTTTGCTGCCGCCAGCCCTTCGGAAAAAGACTTAGCATCATCAAATTGCGGCGGTAATATAACCCTTCCGGTCATATCAATATAGCCGTATTTGCCGCCAACACTTATCAATGCTAACCCCTCAGAAAAGCTATCAGCGCTATCAAATTGCAAAGGGATGACAGTATTCCAAAGTTTATTAATGTAGCCCCACTTGTTATTAATTTTGACTGCTGCCAGCCCTTGTGAAAAAGATTCAGCATCATCAACTTGCAGCAGAATTAAAAGTTTCCCTGTATTGTCGATATAGCCATATTTGTTGCCAACTTTTACTAATCCTAGCCCTTCTTTTAAAGGTTCAGCGCGGTCAAACTGTAATCGGCTGACAAGTTTACCTGTTTTGTCAATATAACCCCACTTGTAGCCGATTTTTGCAGGCGCTAACCCGTTATTATAAGAATCAGCCCAATCAAATTGGGGCTGAGTTACGATTGTTCCTCTACTATCTATATAGCTGTATTTGCCGCTAGTTCTCCGCTCAGTAAAGCCAAGCTTTTTTAAGTCTGAGGGCTTAAATGGTGCAGGTTGAGCGTAGGGGCCTGAACGCAAGGCTTTAGCTAAAGCGTCGTTGTCTTCTCGCAGACCTTCGTAGAAGAACAACACCTCGCCTGGAATACCACGAGAACGATTGTAAGCGATCGCTTGTAAAAGGTAGTCGGGACTGATGCGATACGACCCCACCTTTAACAGGATACCAGGCATCAAAAAAGGCAGTTGCCAAGTTGTAAATTGCTGGGTGACGATACTATCAATCAGCTGTTTGTAGCTCAAGAAGTCGCGGCGATAAAGTTGCGGGTGCAGCATATCGATCAGCCCCCGGTCAAGCCAAGCTATGGCATCTTGCAGATATTCTTGAAGCGCCCAACCGGGGAGACTGGGTGCCATCGAAATTATCAAGCCTGGTTTAACATTAATGAGTTCCTGATACAGACGAGTTAAGAAATCAGTGAGAATATCTGCACGCCACTGAAGCCACTGCGGATCTCTGGAGTTTTGCGGCGGGTTTTGATTAAATTGCCGAAAGTAGCGATCGCTTGTTCCCCGGTCATAACCACCTTCGCTAGGAAGCGCCGGAAGTCGGTCATCGCCTTGGATACCATCAATATCATAATTTTTAGCAACTTCTAGTAACAGGTTCAGCAGGAAATCTTGCACCTCAGAATCGAACGCATTCATCCACTCAAAACTGTTCTTTTTCAGAATATTGCCGTTGAAGTCGCGGCCAGCCCAATGAGGTTTTTTTGCGAGGATGTGTCCACCATTTTGATTGTAAGAAGAGGCGAATCCATATTCAAACCAAGGGATAACCCCCATTCCTACCCGACGTGCTTCGATAATAATTTCGGCTAAGGGGTCGCGTCCAACAAATCGCGAGTCGATTTCTACACCAAAATTTTCCCGCATAACTTTACTGGGATAGAAAGTATAAGCATTGTTCCAAACAACAGGAAATACGACATTAAATCCCGTTTGCGCGAGAAAATCCATCGCCTCGGCAATGTTTTGCCGGGAATTCAAAACTTTGCTATCTGTGCTAGTAATCCAAACGCCACGAGTTTCCATTACTCTCTCTTTGCCTTATATTGCCTGACCAGTGCCACTCCATCCGAGAAAGCATCAGCCTCATCAAATTGTGGCGCGATTACGAGTTTACCTGTTTTGTCAATATAGCCCCATTTTTCCCCGATTTTGACTCTTGCCATCCCTTCGGAAAAGGCATCAGCTTCTTCAAATTGCGCCCCAATGACAATAAATTCCATTCCCGGAATGTACTGCAACGGCACTCCAGAGATTTTTAAAGCACGACAAATCAATGCTGCTACCTCGCCTCTGGTGGCGTTTTGATTGGGGTTGAAGCGCCTAACATTAGGATAATTAACCACAAGATATCTTTCGGTTGCGGATGCGATCGCATTTATCGCATAACTAGGAATTTCTAAACCATCATCAAAATACTTTTTTATTGTTTCACTGGGTGTTTTCGTAGGGCTATACTTTAATCCCGACACCATAGCAACAAAAGTTTGCACTCGCGGAATTTGTTGGTTTGGTTTAAAAGTTCGATCCGGATAACCAGACAAAAAACCCGCCCGATATACAGCTTGAATCGCTTGATTTGCCCAATGATTTGATGGCACATCAACAAAGGTAATAGCATTACGTATTGGTGCGGCGTTGGGAAATGCTTTCCGCAGCAGTGCCGCAAATTCCGCTCTCGTCACTGGTGCATTAGGGCGAAAACTTCCATCCGGGTACCCACTAATTAAATTGCGCTGGGAGAGCTGCTTAATACAATCTTGCGCCCAATGATTTTGAATATCAGAAAATATTGGATTATTCAACTTTAATAACTCCCAATTTTTTACATATATCCTCGTTCCCAGTATCAACCTGGAAACCCATCTTAATTGAGGGTGAGGCTCAGTAATAAACATTCACAGGCTCAGCCTGGGAACCAGAAAAAGCCTGCTCTTCTGAGGCTTCGCTGGTTCGCCTTGGAGTTTACTCTTTCTGTTTGGTGTATTTTTTCTCTAATTAAGCATCAAAATCCTCTTGATCGACTATTTTGATTTTACTGACGGCGGTAGTTGCTTTGTCCCGCGCTTCTTGAACATTTCTCCCTTTTGCCAAAGTTACGCCCATTCTGCGCCCCGGACGTGAATTAGGCTTGCCAAATAACCTCACGTCTACATCTGGTTCTGATAAAGCATCTTGCACTCCCACAAAAGCTATGGAATTAGAATTTCTCTTTGCCAATATTACTGCACTTGCTGAAGCTCCTAGCTGTTCAATTTTTGGAATTGGCAAGTCTAAAACAGCTCTCAAATGTAGTTCAAATTCATTTATGTTCTGCGAAATTAATGTCACCATTCCAGTATCGTGAGGACGGGGAGAAAGCTCAGAAAAAATTACTGAATCTTTGGTGATAAAGAACTCAACCCCGAAGATACCTGCGCCTCCCAAAGCATCAGTAATTTTTTGCGCGATCGCTTGCGCTTCCTGAAGCAATTCTTCAGAAAGAACTGCTGGTTGCCACGACTCTCGATAATCTCCCCTTTCTTGGAGATGCCCAATGGGAGGACAAAAAATTGTCGGCGCATTCCACTGTTTAATTGTTAGCAAGGTAATTTCTAACTCAAACGGAATAAACTCCTCGACAATAAGTTTTTGACTGTCCCCTCTGGAACCTTCAATTGCATATTTCCACGCCGTCTGAATCTTCTCTGGAGACTCAACAACCGACTGACCTTTTCCAGATGATGACATAACAGGTTTCACTACATTAGGAAACCCAATTTTTCCCGAAACCTCAATCAGTTCTTCCAGGGTTGTTGCATAACCATATTTAGCCGTTCTGATTCCCAACTTTTGATGCGCGAGTTCCCTGATTCTGTCTCGATTCATCGTGTAATGGGTAGCAGTTGCAGTGGGAATAACTATCATACCTCGCTGCTCAAATTCAATCAGTTTTTCGGTTCTGATGGCTTCAATTTCAGGAATAATAAAATTAGGTTTGTGTTTCTGCACGATGCTTTCCAGTTGGTCTGGACTCAGCATGGAAATAACTTCTGACTCATCAGCTACTTGCATGGCTGGAGCATTATGATATCGATCCACGGCAATCACATAGTTACCCAGACGTTGAGCAGCAATGGTAAATTCTTTACCAAGTTCTCCTGAACCAAGCAGCATTAGTTTTTGAGGAAGTTTCAGAGATTTTTTCATTGATTACTTTATTTTGCTTCGTCAACTCATTGTAAAACTAAATAGAGCAATTTTTATCTTCTACGGTTGCTTTTAAAACTAAAAATTATAAAGTGAGTGTAGGTTGAGTTGCCTTAACTGCGCCAGGAGTAGTTCGTTAATTTTCACAAATCAAATTGCTACTATTTTATGATTAATTTATAGTAATACCAGGCTTTTCTCATAATTTATGGCTAAGCTAGTAATCAGTAGAGGTGGAGTGGCAATAAATATTTTAATAAATGAGTTTGATAAATGCCTATCAAAAGGGAATTAGCTACATAAGGGAACGCATTGATCCGTTTTCACTTCGGTTTCGTCTCACAGTAGGTATCTCGGCTGTTTCAATTTTTGGAGTCAGTAGCGTTGCTGTTTGGACGACTTGGAAAATGCAGCAGATTCTTATCAATGCTCCCAAACAGAATATTCAGCATATTGCCAAACACTTTGAGCGAGATGTTGAATTGTACAGTGAAATGATGTCTGTACAAACTGGGATGCAAAAAGCAATTGATAACCGCACAACTTCCAATTTACTGATATGGGTGAGCAATCCGAATGGTAGAATTGTTGCTCAGTCTCAATCTTTATTTACTCCACATTGGCAGGCAAACAGCACTTCTGAGGTACTACTGTCCCTTTCAAGGATGCCGATTAAACCCCAAATTTATAAAATAAACAAACACTACTTTGTAATTTTTGGTAAGCCTTTGATTGTGAAAAGCGCCATAGTTGGCAACTTTTACGTAGTACAGGACATTACTAGCGAACAAACTATGTTTATTGCAGTGGTTCGCAGCATGAGGATTTCTTATATTTTAGCAGTTCTTATAGTGACGGTGGCAATTGCTATTTATGTGAAGCGATCGCTTGAACCCTTGCGACAAATGAGCCAAATGACTAAAGTAATTTCGGTTGAAGATTTAGGGGAAGCAAAATTGCATCTTGTTAATGCTCCTAGCGAAGTTAAGGAATTAGCCGATACCTTTAATATGATGTTATATCGAATATCAGAATCGTGGGAGCAGCAGCGTCAATTTGTTAGCAATGTTTCTCATGAGTTGCGGACACCTTTAACTATTGTTCATGGCTATTTACAAAGTACGCTACGACGAAGTAATAACTTAACAGAAGCACAACAAGAAGCTCTTTCCATTGCAGCTTCTGAAACAGATAGCACTATCCGTTTATTACAAGATTTACTCGATTTGGCGCGGGCGGATAGCGGTTATATACATTTCCATGTAGAAAATATGGTGCTAAATGATTTGGTTGCAGAGGTGGTGGTAATGGCGCAACAATTTAGCAGTAGAGCGATCGCTATCTCTACAACCTCATACCCTATCAAGGTAAAAGCCGATCGCAACCGTCTCAAACAAGTGCTGATCAACCTGATTGATAATGCTTTGAAATACTCGGAAATCGATGAATCTATAAGTATAAAATTAGACAAAACAAGCGACAATGTAACTATCCAAGTTTGTGACAAGGGTTGTGGGATTCCCCTACAACAACAAACCCGCATCTTTGAGCGGTTTTATCGCGTGGATGAAGCTAGAGCGCGTTCTACTGGCGGCGCAGGGTTGGGTTTATCCATCGTTAAAACTCTCGTTGAGGGAATGGATGGAAGTGTTACGGTACTATCCAAACTAGGTGAAGGTAGTGTTTTTACAGTCACTTTACCCACACCATAATTAAAACCTTACTTCCAATTTCTCTTTCTTTTTCTTTTACCTTTGGGGTTCATTAACTATGACAGCACATATCTTGCTAGTAGAAGATGAAGTCAAACTGGCTCGATTTATAGAGTTAGAACTGGGTTATGAAGGATATCAAGTCAGCGTAGCTAACGACGGTTTATCAGGAATCACAGCAGCGCGAGAATCTAATCCCGATTTACTTATTTTAGATTGGATGCTTCCTGGTTTATCGGGATTAGAAATTTGTCGCCGCTTGCGAACAACTGGGAATAAAGTCCCGATTATTTTATTAACAGCAAAAGATGAAGTAAGCGATCGCGTAGCTGGTTTAGATGCGGGAGCTGATGACTATGTAGTTAAACCCTTTAGTATCGAAGAATTGTTAGCCAGAGTCCGTGCTCACTTGCGGAGAACGCAAGAAGAAAATCCGGATATTTTGCAATTTGAAGATTTAAGTTTAAATCGTACCACGCGAGAAGTTTTCCGAGGCGATCGCGCTATTGAATTAACAGCAAAAGAATTCGATTTACTGCAACACTTACTCGCTCATCCCCGACAAGTGATTACACGCGATCGCATTCTCGAACAAGTTTGGGGCTACGACTTTATGGGCGATTCCAACATCATCGAAGTTTATATTCGCTACCTGCGCCTGAAACTCGAAGAAAACAACGAAAAGCGCCTAGTTCAAACCGTGCGCGGCGTTGGTTATGTGCTGCGAAATTAATTTTTTGAGTAGCGCAGCCTGGAATGAAGGAGCGATCGCTACTTTTTCTCACTCAGCTTATCCTTTACTAATGCTCAACTAACCCAAGCAAAAGAGGATTAGGTTACTGTCGTTCCCAGGCTGGAGCCTGGGAACAAGAACAGGAGGAACGAGAAGAGCGTGGCTTAAAGTGGAGAACTCTGCACCAAAGTAGTCTGTAACGCTCCTTGTTCATTTGGTTGCATCATATTCATAATAATCGCCACGGTGCGTCCATCGGGAGCTAGACGCACTTCCCTAAGCGTATATTTCATAGCATTTTCGCGGTAATTGTTCAGCGTACTAAGAGTACGTTTGCGATAATTAGCAGTCACCTCAAGACGCAAAGCAGCACGATCCACTTCAGCATTACCTCCATATGCCACTGAAGGGATATACTTTTGCTGCATCAAAACCTCTAATTTCTCTTTCTTATCATTCAAAATGAAAGTATAAGTTTCGCTCCCATCGGCGTTAGTTTTGCGAGAAAGGACTGGCAATTTTCTTCCAGGTGCGGGACGATTTAGCTTCAAATTGTAGCGAATAATCGATGTTTTCTTAAGTAATTGATTTTCCGCCGATTTAGTAGTTAAACTTGGGGCTGTTTCCCTAGCTTCGTCAGTATATTCAGTTTCTAAACAGCCATTCTCAATGCAGGTGTTTCTCGGCAAATTTATAATTTGTAGTTTGGCTTTAGGAACGTCTGTCGCCGCGTTTCGATAACTTTCGAGATATATATAGTAACGGCTATCCGTCGAAAAACCAGACAGTTGATGACTTGTTTTGTAGACATCTGCTAATACTTGAGAGGAAATGAGTGCGGCGCTAGCTGCCATTAGGGAAATTACGGAAAAACGTCTCATATTAATTTTGAATGTTCACTAATTCAATTTTATATCGCGGACAGCTTAACGCATCAGAGGACTGCGGCGGTGATCAACTAAATACCGCTTCTGTGCCATGTGTTCAAAGATATTCGTTGCCATCGACTGAACTTGGACTCGCCTGCTACGCTCCACTTGTAACACATTTGCTACAAGAACGACGTAAGCGATGGCTTCGCCTCGGACGGAGTTTTACGCATTCCGAACTTCTGTGACAATAATCTTTGTTTCTATGTCAATGTAGCTTGTATTTTTAAATATTTGCTTTCAGGAATAGGGAATCTCCTTCCAGCCGCACAAGACTCTCCGTCCAGGGTGAATGCCAAGACTACCAGTTCCCTGCGACTAGACAGCACTCATAGCTTCGATATCTTTTCTCTCGAAGACTTGATAGAAAGCTTGATTCGCCGTTAAATCAACCCTTTTGGGTTAACATTCTATCTCCCTCTGACCAAACGAACGCAGAGAAGGCGATCGCATATATGCCTCTTCTATCTGGGGCATTGATAGGAAAGCTGTTATGAACCCCAAGGTAGCTAGAAACGTTGCTGTCGCTACCTTATAGCTCATTAAATCAAAACCCCTCTGCACTATCGTTAATTCTGCTACACAAGCCGTTTATGACACTTTCCCTAGCGTTACCCCCAGAAGGCGATCGCATCTTTGTGAGGATATGCAATTACTAATAGATTTATCTGTAAATGCGAAACGCTTACTGCCAATTTTTTTAAAGCATTATCACGTAATTAAAAAACTAAGGAATTAGTAGATATAATAAGGGTTTTAAGGGATAAATTTAGCCAAATTATCAGAAATAGGTGTAAACATCACGATAATATGAATTTATTATGTCAAAGCAAATTTAAAGTATTAATAGCTAGTAGAAATGAGCAATAAAGCTGTAATTTAACTAGCCCATAAAATCCCGTAATTACCTGAATATAACGGTGACGACTCTTCGCGGAACTTGTTGCCAGCTACTTGGAATATTTTTATCCGAAGTATCAGGTGCTAAACACCTATTCTTGGTGAAGATAATTGTTTATTGTCTTCTTTCTGTAGTAAAAATTTTTATGTCTTTTTTCTGATGAGCGGTAGCTAATGAGTTTTTCCTGAGAGAAACATTAATTCTCACTGAAAATATCTATAAATCTCATAAGTAAAATATCACTCTAAAATAATCTATACCCCAATCTATTGAGCAACAATTTATTTAACCCGGAAACATCGACTCAGCCATCGTAATTTTGCCTGAAGGATTAAAAATGATGAAACTGAACCACTTCGTAATACTAGGCATGACTCTTGTCGTAAGTTCTGAAGTAGCGACAGGAGTTGTAGGAAATACACTATTAAATGCAGTTAATCCCTCAACAAACTTAAATGGAATTGCTGTAGCCCAAACTCGCCCTGCAACTCGCCCTGGAGTCTTTGTTGCAGGGGAAAAACCTACTTCTGGAACTGCTCGAATTATCAACGTCAATGGGCAACGATATATAGAGTTTGATTCGTCTTTTAAGACTAGCGAGCAAGGGCCTGATCTTCATGTGATTTTAGACACATCCCAGAAGCCGCCGCAGTCTTATCAAAACTCAAACGGCTACGTGAACCTGGGTAAATTACATAAATTCAACGGCACTCAACGCTACCCAATTCCTGCCGCTATTAATCTGGCAAACTTCAAATCTGTTGTTATTTGGTGCCGTATGGCTAACGCCACCTTTGGGTATGCCACGCTCGGCGGTACTAGCAACGCCAGCGCTCAGTAGTATTTTATACAGTTATGCCCGCCATCACCGGAGTCGGTGGGTATTGCTTCCATCAGCGAAAAAACGAAAATATTAGCACAGGCGTTACACAGCAAGGCAAAGCAGCCCTGCTGTGTATTGCTTTTTGTAAAAATTATCTCTTAGGGTAGGGAACATTTGGTTAAGCTTAGGTTAAGGTTACATAATTAGAGATTTTCTCAATAAACCCAATTTGATAAGAAGGTAGCCATGACAAATCCTGAGCGGGCGAGCAAAAACAGTTTTCTCTACCCTCAAAGCCGCTACTACGGCTCTTTTTCCCCGGATTTTCTAGCTTTTAATGCTAATCTGCAAGAATTTGCTCAGAAAGTCTCTTACATCTCGGCGCTAGAGACTGGAGGCAAACTTTCTCCAGAGGAAGCTTATGACCAGATAAAGTGTCTCTGGAAGCAGCTAAAGCAGAGTAAGAAATCAATGGGCATTGGCTCAGATTTATCATCAGAAACAAGATAAGGTTTCTTGCATATTGGCATCTTAAATTAAACAACCGATATAAGTAGTTTTGGCAAGGGAATTGCTAACCGTAGCTTTTGTCGTCTATGGCAATAAAAAATAGAAATAGCAACTGATGACAAAAGTGTTGGTAATTGAGGACGAAGAACTAATTCGCGAGAGTATTCTGAACCTTCTTGATGAAAGCGGGTTTACGGCGATTGGCGCTGATAATGGCGAGAAGGGAGTGCAATTGGCAAAAGAGTTCGTCCCCGATTTGATTTTCTGTGATGTAAGAATGCCAAAACTTGATGGGTACGAGGTTTTGAGAGTGTTGCGTTCTGACCCTATTACAGGCACAATTACCTTCATTTTTCTCACTGCTGACAGTAACAAAAATGTCCGTCAGCAAGGAGAAATTTTGGGGGCTAACGGTTATCTTGCAAAACCGTTTACAAGTGCTGAACTTCTGGAAGCGATCGCTACCTATTTGTAGACAAAATAAAAGTCAAAAGAAGGATGAAGGAGGAAACAGATTGTTGTATTCCTTCTTCATCCTTCTTTTGACGTTTGCCTTCTTACTTCTTACTCTTGAAATATAGTGCAGGGAGTGACACCGTGGAAAAAACGGAAAAACAGAAGATGCTAGCAGGGGAGTTATATCTGCCTTCTGACCCGGAACTGGCTGCTGATAGCAAGCGGGCGCGTCGTCTGTTAAGAATGTACAGTGCGACGACTGAGGAACAGCCAGATTTGCGATCGCAAATCCTTAACGACTTATTCGGTAAGGTGGGAGCAAAAGTGGAAATTGTCCCTCCCTTTCATTGCGACTATGGTAGCAATATTTACGCTGCCAACGGCTTGTACATGAATTATGGATGTGTAATTTTAGACTGCAATACGGTTCATATCGGTGAAAATGTTTTATGCGCCCCTTATGTGCAAATTTACACCGCATATCACCCAACAGACCCGGAAATTCGTCAAAGTGGTTTGGAACTCGCTGCACCGATTAAAATTGGTAATAATGTTTGGATTGGAGGCGGTGTTATTATTTGTCCTGGGGTGACTATTGGTGATAATACTACTATCGGTGCTGGTAGTGTGGTTGTAAAAGATATTCCGCCGAATGTCGTTGCTGTGGGAAATCCTTGTCGGATTATTCGGCATCTAACTTGAAAAATTAGTAATAATATAAGTGGCGAATCTAATTCGCGGCTATACATACTAAACCCGCGCAGGCGGGTTTCAAATTTAAAGTCTTAGTTTTCATTGCTAGTAAACAATATGACTGAAGAAGAAAAGAGGTTAGAAGAAGATCGCGAGCGCCAGGCTTATTGGCGGCGTTGGGGGCCTTATTTAAGCGAACGTCAATGGGGAACTGTGCGCGAAGATTACAGTCCTGATGGCGCAGCTTGGCAGTATTTTCCTCACGATCATGCGCGTTCCCGTGCTTATCGGTGGGGGGAAGATGGTATTGCGGGGATTTCAGATAACCATCAGCGACTTTGTTTTGCGATCGCGCTGTGGAATGGTGAAGATCCCATTCTTAAAGAAAGGATTTTTGGGTTAACAGGAAAGGAAGGCAATCATGGGGAAGATGTCAAGGAATATTATTTTTATCTTGACAATACTCCTACCCATTCTTACATGAAATGTCTTTACAAATATCCGCATCAAGCATTTCCTTATTCCCAACTGGTTGAAGAAAATAAATGTAGAGGTTATCAAGATCGAGAATTTGAATTACTTGATACAGGGGTGTTTGCCGAAAACCGCTATTTTGATATTTTTGTCGAATATGCTAAAGCTGACTCAGAAGATATCTTAATTCAAATTAGTGTAGTTAACCGGGGAAAAGAAGCCAAGAGTCTGCATCTTTTGCCTACTCTATGGTTTCGTAATACTTGGTCTTGGAATCAGACTGATGAAAAGCCCCGGATAAAAAAGCTCAAAAGTGATCAAGGTTTAAGTATTGTAGAAGCCTCGGAAGCAACGCTGGGAGATCGCTGGCTATATTCTGAGGGAGAACCAGAACTGTTGTTTACAGAGAACGAAACTAATAAGGAGAGATTGTTTGGAGTTAATAATTCCTCGCCCTACGTGAAAGATGGGATTAACAACTATATTGTGGAAGGTAAGAAAGATGCTGTTAATCCTAATCAAATAGGGACTAAGGTAGCAGCAAAATATTTATTAAATATTGGTGCGGGAAAAACTAAAGTAGTTAAATTGCGGTTAAGCGATCGCGCAGATTTAGCCGCACCATTTGACGCCCAGTTTGAGAGTATTTTTCAAACTCGAAAACGGGAAGCTGATGAATTTTACCAGCGTGTCGCTTCTTCCTGTTCGCTGACAGAAGATAGGCGCAATGTGCAACGCCAGGCATTTGCGGGGATGTTGTGGAACAAGCAATTTTATTACTACGTTGTCGAGGAATGGCTGAAAGGAGATCCTGGTGAATTACCGCCACCAGAACCGCGACAAGGTATCAGAAACCATGATTGGATTCATTTTTTCAGCGATGATATTATTTCCATGCCTGATAAATGGGAATATCCTTGGTTTGCAATTTGGGATTTAGCATTTCACGTCATACCCCTGGCGATAATTGACCCAGACTTTGCCAAGCGACAACTACAGCGGTTGACGCGAGAATGGTATATGCACCCCAACGGTCAATTACCAGCTTATGAATGGGATTTTAGCGATGGAAATCCACCTGTTCATGCTTGGGCGGCGTTGCGGGTTTATAATATTGAGAAAAAAATGTATGGTCGCGCTGATAAAAAGTTTTTAGAGCGCGTTTTTCAAAAGTTACTACTTAATTTTACCTGGTGGGTGAACCGCAAGGATATTGAAGGAAAGAATGTTTTTCAGGGCGGATTTCTAGGGATGGACAATATTGGTGTCTTCGATAGAAATATGAAGCTGCCCACGGGGGGATATCTATCGCAGTCGGATGGTACTAGCTGGATGGGAATGTACTGTCTAAATATGTTAGCGATCGCGCTAGAATTAGCAATAGAAAATCCCTCGTATGAAGACATCGCCAGCAAGTTTTTTGAACATTTTCTCTATATTGCCGATGCGATGAACCAGATGGGCGAAGGAGAGGAATCGCTGTGGGATGAAACTGATGGTTTTTACTACGATATGCTGCATTGTCCTAATGGCAGTTATATACCCTTGAAAGTCCGTTCGATGGTGGGATTAATACCACTTTTGGCAGTTGAAATCATAGAAGAAGAAACTTTAAAGCAGTTGCCTGGTTTTAGACAACGAATGGAGTGGTTTATCCACAATCGCCCCAACCTGAAAAAAAATGTGGCTTGCATGGAAACGCCCGGAGTTGGTGCTCGAAGATTACTTGCGATCGCTTATAGTGATAAACTCCGCTGCATCTTAGAAAAAATGCTTGATGAAAAAGAATTTTTTAGCGACTATGGCATTCGTTCGGTTTCTAAATTTCATGCAGAACATCCTTACATTTTCAATGTAAATGGAGATTCTTACTGTGTGAATTACGAACCAGCAGAATCTAGCAGCGGCTTATTTGGGGGCAATTCCAACTGGCGCGGCCCTATTTGGTTTCCCATCAATTATCTGCTTATTGAAGCACTGCAAAAATTCCATCATTACCTTGGCGATGACTTCAAAATCGAGTGTCCGACTGGTTCGGGGCAAATGATGAACCTCTGGGAAGTTGCCACAGAATTATCCCAAAGGATGATCCAAATTTTTCTGAAAAATGAATCTGGTCAGCGCCCTGTTTATGGGGATTTGGAAATATTCCAAACCGATCCGCATTGGCGTGATTTAATTCTTTTCCATGAATATTTTCATGGCGATAACGGTGCAGGACTCGGCGCAAGTCATCAAACTGGATGGACTGGTGTAGTTGCCAAACTAATTCAGCAATGCGGCGAAAAGTAAGTTTTACAAGGCTGTTACAGTGAAATATAGTAGCGGTAGATAAATCATCAGTGACATTGAAATTCGGGTGCATCCAAATTTTTAAACTCCTTATCCCTTACTTAACCCCTTCTCCCTAACTAGAGAAGGGGTTATGCGGCTTTGTATTTCTGTGGGTGAGACATCTGCAAGCTGACCAGGCAAAAGATTGAGCATGGAACAAGGTAAAAAAGAATTTAAGAAGGGTGTTCAATGGCTTGTCTGGTCAAGTGTTGGAGTTTTGGCGCTCTTGAGCGCTGGAAGATGGGTAGACTATGCAAAGCTGCTGAATCGCTCACCAGATCCGGTAAAGGTGCGCCTACTTACCGTCAAGCGAGGCAACGTTGAGAATAAAATCAATGAGAGCGGCACAGTGAAACTAGGCGGTCAACAAACCCTGAAGTCTCCAGCAGAAAGCGCTGTGGAGCAGGTGTTAGTAGAGCTTGGCGATCGCGTGAAATCTGGTCAAAAACTGATTGTTCTGCGTAACCGAGATCAACAAACTAGCCTCGCCGCCCAGCAACTGGAGATTCAGAAACAGGAACTCGCCTTAGAGAGAAACCGCCAGAAAGTTCTGGAAGCGACCGAAAAGCTAAATGCTGCCCAACGGGAACTCCAGAATCGTCCCAACAAGCAAGCAGAGATGCGGACACAGGAACTGATAATAGTCCGCAACCGCGAAAAAATTGCTGAAGAACAGGAAAAGCTAACAGCAGCAGCTGGAGAACTCCAGCAGTTGCAAGCTTTGGCTGAAAAAGGTTTTATTCCGGGAAAAGAACTTCAGGATCAAAAACAACAAGTCCGCGCCGCTGAATCAGCCCTGCGGGATGCTCAATTAGCGCTGAGTACGAGTACCTTGGAACTTCAGCGTCTGAAGCAGGAGGGTCAAACTTCCCAGCAGGAATTTTTAGACAAGGTTGCAGCTGCTCAATCAGAACTGCGTCAGGCTCAGTCAGATGTTAACACCGCTACCAGCGAAATTCAGAGCCAGAAGCTGGATCTAGAACGCCTGGTGCAGCAACTGCAAAACAACATTGTGAGTGCGCCAATTGCGGGTAAAGTTCTCAACATCATGGTCAAAAATGGGAATGGGGTGAACTTGGGCGATAACTTGCTGACTCTGGGCGACCCTTCGCAAGAACTGGTGGAACTGAATCTTTCCACCCTGAATGCTGCCAAGGTGAAGGTAAACCAAGTTGCCCGAATTAGCGTGATTGGCCCCGATTCGCAGATATTTAAAGGGCGAGTGTTGAGCTTGTATCCGCAGGCGATCGCTTCTAACGCTAACAGCAATGAGCAGCAAGAAAGCCAATCGGGGCAAGTCACCGTACCTGCAATAGTCAAGCTGGATCAGCCGACTCGCAAGTTGATTCCAGGCTCTCAGGTCAGTGTCGAAATCATTTTGGATCAGCGGCAAAACGTGGTGGTGTTAGATACGGAAGCCATTCAGCGTTCTAAAGCTAAACCGTTTGTCTGGGTACGCGATCGCCTTGGCAAAGCGGAAAAACGAAACTTGACTTTGGGGCTAGAGGATGTAACTAAGGTGGAAGTGACTTCTGGTTTGCGCCCAGGCGACAAAATTGTGCTTCCAAGTCCTGATTCTGAGCTAGAACCAGGAATGCCCATCACTGCCGAACAAGAATCAAAAGAGGGAGATTGAGAAATTATTTCCTTAATAAATAAAGGCTGGAAATGCCTAAGCTCTTGGCTTTGCCCCATTTCTCGTCTCTGAACGACTCTGCTGGGTGTGAGAGCGATCACTGGATGCGATCGCTAGTGTGCCTCACTATCTGAATAAAGTAAAGAGGCGATCGCCTCCCTTTCCTCGTTCCCAGTTTCTGGAACAAGGAAAAAATCACAATCAAGAGCATCTAAAATCCACAATTGGCATGAGCCTCGCCCCCTTCGACCTACTCGCTCTCACCCTTAACTCCCTACGCAGCAACCCCTTACGTTCTGTTCTCACTAGCTTGGGCGTTTTCATGGGTGTAGCGGCGGTTAGTGCCACTCTTGAAGTTGGCAATATCAGTAGAGCTGTAATTGCCGAGCAACTAGCAGAGGGAGACGCGCCTCAAGTCAGAATCTTTGTGGAAGGGGAGCTGAAGTTGGAAGACATGGAATTTTTGCGCCAGCGTCTAGTCGGCGTGCGGGCAATCAGTGCCTCGACTTGGGTCTATCCTCCTTCACCAACCATATTTCAGGATCAAGAAGCTCAACCTTCCATGACACCTGTTTCGGAAGACTTTTTTCTCACCTCTGGGAAGAAATTGTTAGCGGGACGCTTCTTCACCCCTGCCGACTTTGAAAACTATCGCCCTGTGGTGGTGATCGATCAATTTTTACTAGACAAACTTTTTCAGGGTCAAGAGGCGGTGGGAGAGACTATTTATGTCGGAGGAAGACCTTATGTAGTTGTGGGGGTGGTACCGACTAATCCCCGCGATGAGGAACCGGAAGGGCAGCTACTGGTTCCAATGTCGTTTTACCACGCGCTCTCTGGTAGCCGCGATCTTGGCTCTCTCCAGCTGCGCCCTTATAAGCTGGAAAAATTGAAAGATTTGCAACAGCAAGCAAAGCTGCTGTTAGAGCAGCGCTTCCCGGACAAACGATTTTATGCTTATAACAATGTGGAGAAGATCCTTGAGCAAAAGCAAACTCTGGAACTTGCTTCACGCGGACTGACAGCAGTCGGGATAATTTCGCTGCTAATTGGTGGTGTTGGGATTGCTAATATTACGATCGCTGCTGTAATGGAGCGTACCCCAGAAATTGGTTTAAGGCGGGCAATTGGCGCAACTAGACGAGATATCATGCTGCAATTCATTTTAGAAGCAGCAATCTTGAGTTTATTCGGGGGAACTGCTGCCATTGTCTCGGTACATGGGTTGACAACTGTTGTCGCTGAGACTTTTAAGTTGCCTTACCAATTTGAGAAACGCATCGCAATTTTATCTTTAGGATCTGCTCTGCTGGTGGGAGTGGGTGCTGGGTTTGGGCCTGCTTTAAGAGCAAGTAAGCTTGATCCAGTTAAAGCGTTGCGTAACTCGTAGGGCGAACCGCACGTTATCGCCTAGATCCTGCTAGTAGATTTATTTGGGCTACAAGCTGGATAAAAGGATTTTGAATTAAACATCCAATTGTTCCATCTAAAATCTAAAATCAACTGGCTAAAAGCTATCAGTTATTATGTATAAGCGCGATCGCCAAATTTCTCAACATCCAGATTCTCTCGACAATTTTTTGCCCCCAGTTAGTTCCTGGCTCGGTAGTGCTTGTCTGCTTCTGGTGACAATTTTTGGCACGGCTATGACGCTGGCTGCGGCTTTTAAGCCGGATCAGACAACAGTACATACTGCTAAGGTTAAGGGTGCGTCTAGCGTTGCTATCGCCTTTAGGCGCGCGCCCCTAAGGATTGGGGCTAAAGCTCACAATAGCGGCGCCCAATCACCACAGCAAAGAGGAAAGCCAGATGCGATCGCTTTGCGTATATCCCAAAGGCTGTTCCTTACTCCTCCTGATCCCCAACTCCCAACCAAAAATAGCCTAACGTCTCTTGATATCCAGTTACAGCATCCCTCTAGCCCACTTCCCGCTCTTTCGAGGCAATTTGTTGACTTCCCATCGGCAACCAATATTAACGTCCAATCCTCAGATTTACTTGCATCTAAAACAACAAAACTAGCAAATTTATTCGCTCAAACTACACAAAAACCGACCCAGCCGGAACCAATAACACCTCAGCCAGGAATTCAATTAACCCTCGCTGATGTTGTCGTTTTAGCCGTGCAGAACAACACAGATATCAAAAACGCCTATCTTGAAAGAATAGCCCAAAGACAAAACTTGGCAATAGCTGAAGATAAATTTATCCCTAACCTTACACCTAATGTATCTTTTAACATTGAGCGTTTCGGTTCTGGCGCAACTACATCAACCAGTGCTGATCTCGGCCTTGGGGCAAGTGTTTCTGTAAATATTCCTACCGGAGCTAGGCTGAGTTTTGGCTGGGACACTCACACTCAGACCTCAAATAGAAATAATTTTATTGATAATATTAATAACGACATCCTTGGGCAAAATGTCCAACTCCGTTTTACCCAACCCCTATTAAGAGGCGCTGGAACTGCTGTTAATAGAGCGTCAATTGACATTGCTCGGCTCGATGAAAGAGCCAATATTCAAGCTTTAAAATCTACCCTAATCAATACAATTACCTCAGCAATTCTAGGCTACCGGGATTTGCTCCAGGCGCAAGAACAACTTGAAATCGAGCGGCTTTCCTTGGAAAGCGCCCGCCAAATATTGCAGATTAACCAAGCCTTAATTGATGCTGGTAGAATAGCGCCAGTTGAAATTGTTCAAAGTCAGACAGAAGTTGCTAATCGAGAACTTAGCTTATTAGCTGCTCAAAATACTCTTGCCTCTGCCAAGTTAGCTTTACTTGATATCTTAGACATCGGACAAAATCTGGATATTGTAGCAGTAGAAAGAATTATATTATCATCAATATCTCCAGAGTTAAATAAACTAAAAACAGTAGCTTTTCAAAATAGACCTGATTATTTGCAAGCACAACTCCGCTTAGAAATAGCTAAATTAGACCAGTTGGTAGCAGATAATAACAGGCGCTTGAACTTAGATTTTGATGCAAGATACGACAATTCTGTAAGTAGCAGCTCACAATTGGCTGCTGGCTTAGTCTTTTCTCATACTTTTGGCGATCGCACAGCAGAACGAGATTTTCAGCGAAGTCGGGTAAACTTCCTCCAAGCAAAGAATTCATTAGAAAATCTGCGTCAAAGTATAGAAATTCAAGTAACCGACAGGGTTAGAGATGTGAATCTCAGACTTTCGGAGGTGAGACTTGCCCAACAAGCAAGGGAGTTGTCGGAAAGACAATTACAGATAGAACAAGAAAGGTTGAAATTGGGAAGAGGGGAAATTTTCCAAGTGGTGACTTTTCAAAATAACTTAGTAGAAGCAAGAAACAGAGAGCTTACTGGAATTATTTCCTATCTCAATGCTTTGACAGGTTTGGATCAAACTGTTGGTACGACTTTAGATACATGGAATGTGACGATAGAAACAAATAGGTAATTAACCAGAAGCAAGTAGGTTGGGTTGAGGTAACGAAACCCAACGCTAATATTAAGTTGTTGGGTTTCACTAAAGGCATTGCATAGCCTCTATATCTGGATTCCCACAGTCCCCAGCCCCTAATCCCCAGTCCCCAACCCCTCTGGAACCACATCGTGAAAACGGGTATAGTCAATCAAGCGTCGCCCATCCTGTCTCCTATCCGAAGTAAAGATATCCACAAAACGCATATTCCACAAAATTTCTTTATCCGAAAAAGAGTGGCGGGTATGGATATTTTGCGAAACTGTTTCATCTAGCCCGATTAGTGTAATCACAATGTCAGTTTCCGTCTGGGCAAGAGTTTCCAGCGTAGCCCCATAGAGGGGACTTGTCTCATCAATCGGGTGCATCACCGTCCACGACAGCGCGAAGATAGGCGTGTGGCTGCGAACCAGTTTCAAGTCGTAGAATCGGCGCATAAATTCGCCCTCGCGGTTGATTTCGTTCCGCACCATAGTCACGTTTATCTGGGCTTCTACAATAAAGTTACGACGCTGGTTGGCAGCCCGAAACATCAAAGTTGGTACGCCATCATAGCGACTAATAACTGCTACACGACTGAAAAGGACTCTAGCTGTCGGACGGGAGAACCGGGCGAACATCAGACCGCTACCCATAGCAATGCCCAAAAGTCCGACCAGTGATTCAATTGTGACTAAGAAATTTGCGTATAGCGTGCGCGGATACATTGCACCGTACCCGATGGAAGCCATTGTTTGAACGCTGAAAAAGAAGGCATCTTTAAAGGAACCAGGCTGTGCATTTTCTATGCCGTCGCCTCCCGCGAGATATGCGATCGCAAACAGGGAGTTGGCGATCGCATACCCCAAAGCCAACAGCACGAAAAACCAAGGCCAGGAGATTGTGAGTATTAAATAATACAGGTCGCCCCAGCGAAATAGCGAGTCACCTCGCCCCACGACGTTAAACTGTCTATTCGTGCTTAAAAAGCGCTTAGACGAAGATGGACGTTGCCTTTTTGCCATACATTATTGTAGAAGAAAGCTAATTATAAAGTACGCCAAACTACAGTTTTACTTCCACTTTTTAATCGAGAGGACAAGCACAACTTTTACTCTCTAATCATCGAGATTCTAGCTGATTTAGAGCCGTCATCACAGATTGATTTTCGCGCCCTCTTTCGATTAGAGAATATTCTACATGGGGAGGAACTTCTGCGTAAACTCGGCCTTGGACTAAGCCAAACTCTTCTAGTTCTCTTAGCCGCATCAACAGCGTTTTGGTGCTAATTCCAGACACTTCTAGCAACTGGCGGCTACGGCGGACTGCAAACAACTCTCGCAGAATCACAATAGCCCATTTACTGCCGATCAGGTCAAGAGTGAACTGAATCGGACTACCCTCTTTGCACTGGCTGATGTCCAACATCTGAGGATCCTAATATATCTGTGTACTTGTTTTCGGCAATTCCAATAAGAGAGGGATGTTAGAGTTAGCCGTCCTACACTATTCTTGATTTTTCTTAATAAAGAGCTGAATAGCTTGATTAGGGTCGATTTTTACTTTTGGTAAGTATAACGTACTTCCAGTAACTGAGTGTTTATTCAAAGGAGGAGAAGTAAGATAGAGTTAAGAGTTTAGAGTTGGGAATTAAGAACTCTAAATACTCCATTTTTAACTTTTTTCAATTACCAAAGAGTTATATATGTTTTCCAAAATTTTAGTTGCAATGGATAATTCTGCCAGCAGCCAAACTATCTTTGAGTCAGCTTTGGTTTTAGCGAAAGCTACCGAGGCTGAACTCATGCTACTGCACGTTCTTTCCCAAGAAGAAGAGGGTACGCCAATAAGCCCATTACTCTCCAGCTTAGACTACTACACACCTGTAAACGACGACATCATCCAGATTTACAAAAAGCAGTGGGAAACCTTTGAAAACCGAGGTTTAGATTTATTGCGATCGCGCACAGATGAAGCGGCTTCCGTGGGGGTAAAAACTGAATTCACCCAAACCCCAGGTAGTCCTGGTCGCACTATTTGTGAACTGGCACAGAATTGGGATGCAGACCTCATTGTGATGGGACGGCGAGGACGCTCTGGCTTAAGTGAATTAATCCTGGGTAGCGTCAGTAACTACGTTACTCATCACGCTCACTGCTCAGTCCTGACGGTGCAAGGAAAAGCTAATTCCTGCACAGAAGTTGCTCAGGAAAATCAAGAATTGTCAGTTTCTTGAAAGTAGATAAACCTAGTTGCTTTTTCAGGCACACAACTATAAATGAATGTCAAGAAACGCCAAGGTAAGCGCTGTCGTATCGCCAAGAAAATATAATTTTGACTTTGCGTTGCTTGGCGCTTACCTTGGCGTTACAAAATTACCTCTTTTCAATAACATTAGCCAAACCAGTGAGAAGGTAAATATCTTGAATCAACTTCTTCAGGAATCTGGTGACTAACCGTATCTGAATTTTGTTCAAGGATATGGTGAATACCTTGGTGAATCAAACATTCTATTTCTGAGTGTTGCTCCAAGCAACAGTTGACAAATTTTTGGTCTATTGCTGATTCACCCTCCTCAATGACTGCGTAGTTATTAGAGGTTCGGCTGAGAACATAGACAATTAATTTTTGACGCAATTCAGGAATAGAGAAAGCTTTTTGATAGGGATGATCGGTATAAGTCCCTAAAACTTTTTCAATTTCTTTAACTACCGCTGGTAAGGTTAGATTGGCAATGGTTTTACTCATTCTCTAAACTCCTACAAATGAATAAACGGGTTTTGTTCTCAAGCAAATTAAAACGGGTATTTTCCAGAACAAACATGCAAGATGTGTTCTGGCTAGATTACCTAGCAGAAGCTTAAGTGCGATCGCTTATCCTAGACAAACCGTAATTGCCTTTATTGATGTTGCGTCTAATGGATAGGCATCGACTCCCTTAACCTCCAGTTTTGACACAATCATCAAAAAGATCCCAAAACTTCACAAAAGTTATGTAAACTGTTACAAAGCATCAACTTCTTCTAGCGAAAAATTGTAAAGAAGCGAAGTTTTTTAGCTTAATTTAATGCTAATTCAAGCTAACACCTTGCAGACTAGCGATATGCCCACCTGTATTAGATATTCACAGGTTCTTGGTCGAATCTCCGCATTAACTCAACAAGAGCTTTTTTATCTGGCGGCTGTCCATCTTTGAGAAGTTCCGCCAAACCCTCGAAGTATTTCTCGCGAGATCCCGCCGGACAAAACATAATCAGCAGCTTCGCAGCTTGCGTTCCCCGATTGGCAAAGGCGTGAGGCGTACCGCGAGGGACTAGCACAAACGCCCCCGCCTGACCTTGCACTGTCTGCTCCCCAACCAGAATTTCTACTTCGCCTTCTAAAACATAAAACATCTCCTCCATGTGCCGATGAAGATGTGGTTCGGGTGACGTTCCTCCAGGTGGTAGTGTCTGTTCAAACAGCCCCAAATGTCCGTCAGTATTTGTACCAACAGCTTTGAATGTCACTTGACTGTTGCCAATTGTGAGGTGACTACCTTCTCCGGCCCCTAGCACAACCTCTTTGATAGGTAAAGACATCTGATTTTCCTCATCCATGAATCGTCGCTATCATCAGCATAATCGGGTAAAAAACTAAGATTTAATTTGCTTAAAATTCTACAATTTGCCTAGTTTAAAACCCTCAAATGTCGTTGTGAAACCTTCGCTTTCCGGCGACGCGCACATCAGCCCCACACTCACTGTTTCTATTTCAGTTAGGTACGCCATCCTGAGCATAGTGTACTGCTCGCCATCAAGCGAATATTGCACCTCTACTGTTCCAGCTTTTCGCTTCAACCGCAGCCATATGGAGGCTGGGTTATGGGGCAAAGGTACTACAGACCAGTCGGAAAAATCTCGCGTGACAACAGCACTAACGTACTGTAAGCCGTCCACAAATTCAACGCCACATTTTAACCAAGTGGTTTCATCCAAGCGAACCATTAGCCCGGCTTGGTCGTACAGGACTTGATACTGTCCGGTAACTTTGACTTGGGCGGTGAAATCTCCCGTGACTTGTTGGTAATAAAAGTTTCCATTGTCGCGGATAAAGCCGTAATGAGTCTTGCGCCAAAAATCTGTTTCGGCTCCTGAAGTAACGGTGACAATACCTTCTTGTTCATTCCATGATGGCGGTTCGTTGTACCATTTCATAGTTTCAATCTTTGTTTTGTTTCATTTTGCCAGATGCTGAATATAGAGAGTAGGCGGGTAAAATTGGCTAGTCTTGGGAATAGGCAATTTTAAAAAGGAATCTACGAGTATTAGTTATGAAATTTGTGTCAGATCCGCCCATCGCCGTCAAAATCCGCAAGATGAAGGAAAGGGTGCGGTGGCGAGATTCAAGTATTGTTGAGCGGGGAATCGATCAAACCCGGATGGTTTTAGACGATGGTGCGGACTCTCCAGAGTTCTCATTTTTGGTCGTGGGTGATAGCGGTTCTGGATCTCATCGGGGTCATAACCCCCAACGACAGATCGCAGAATTGATGGCGGAACATTGCCCTGAGAGCCGTTTCGTATTGCATACGGGCGACGTAATTTATCTGGTTGGCTCAAGCGAATTTTACCCGAAAAACTTTATTGAGCCTTACCGAGATTTTCTGGTGGGCGGGGAGAAGCCAGAAAAGATTGCTTATGACCAGATGGTTTTTAATATGCCATTTTTGCCCGTGCCTGGGAACCACGATTACTACGATCTGCCTCTTGTCTATGGATTGATTGCACAGACGACACTACCCCTGCGCCAGCTACTGAAGTCAAAATTGGATTTGGACGTTAGGTGGCACGGTTCGTATCAAGGTAATGCCTATGCACAGGCGTTCCTTGACTACTTGAAAGCGTTCAATAATCCGCAAGAGTTGCGCCGTCATTTGGATTGCCATTACACTGCCCAAACTGACACGGGGCGCTGTCTGCGTTATCAACCCGGAAGTTTTACCCGCTTACCTAATCGTTATTACACGTTCCGTAGTGGCGGGATTGATTTCTTCGCCCTTGACTCGAATACTTTTAACGATCCTGCGCCGCTTCCAGCGACAAAAGAGGGGAACGAGTATCGCCGCCAGTTGGAAAAGCGGCGGGATGAGTTGGAACAAGAAAAACAGCAAATCCTCGATACCGTAGCTAATTTAAACCCTGAGCAACCGGACGATGCCGAACAGCTTGATGACTTGCACGCCAAGTTGGAGCAAGTTGACGAGGTAAAAATAGACATTGACAAACAATTAGCATCCAACCAAACAACGGTTACTGACTCCGAACAATTGGATTGGCTTAAGCAAAGATTGATTGAATCTTGGAATACAGCCGAGGTGCGCGGACGTGTGATTTATTTCCACCATCCCCCCTATGTTACGGAGGCGACGAAGTGGTATCAAGCGCAAACTTTGGCGATTCGCCATCGAATCCGCTTGGTACTTGATGGGGTGTTTGATGCAGTGGGAAAGCAGGCGGAGGGTCGTCCGATTGTGGATCTGGTTTTGAATGGTCACGCTCACTGTTTGGAATATCTTCGCACGGGCGAGACGGGACACGCTGACTCTAACAGCAATTGGATTGTCTGTGGTGGTAGCGGTTACAGTCTCCGCCGCCAGAGGATTGAGGGGCCGGAATTGATGGAGACTTTTGGGGAGACTCGCCAAGTTGCGCGATCGCATCTTTTTGTCGGTCGCAATGGTCAAGGTTCGCAAAAGCGACGACCATACTCATTTTTGCGGATCGATGTCCTAGACGGTTGCCCACCTAAGTTTGTCGTCCGACCGTTTATCGCTGAGCGATTTAAGCGACAGTGGAACAATAGCGGCTTGGAACCTTTTGCGATTTGAAGTTTTGAAGCCAGTAGTACGGGTAAAAGGCAAAAAGGAGTTTTTGCCTTTTGCTTTTTCAGCCGATGGAAAAACTATTCGCGAGGTTTTAGCTGGCAATGATTGCAAAAGACATACCAGCTTTCACGCTCTTTAAACATCACGCCATCAAGTTTGATAAAGAAATGATCATTCTCTTTTAGCCAAACTAAAACTGGTAGCTCCTTACCTACTTTTAGCCATACCTTTTCCTCGTCTGATAAGGCCACTACTTTTTCGGGTTTCAGCTTTAGAAAAGCCCCCGGCTCATTGACGATCAATAAAGTGGATTTGTCGCCCTTTTCCTCTGACTTGTTTTCTTCTGGCTTCTTATCAGCTTTTGTAGCGTCAATTTCCGGATTTTCTGATATTAAAAGTTTCAACAAAGCTGCGGCACCTATCTGAGCAGAAACGGCTCGGCTATCCCATTTCCCATCTGCGGTGTACTTCCCTTTTTTGTAGTGATTAGTTGTTGACCATAGGTAAGGGGTGAGAACTTCTGGATGATACAATCTATAGCCAAAACCGTTGTATGATTCTAATCTCCAAAGTTGTGCTGCCAGACTCCAATCTTTGGCTTGGTCGAATTCCTTGAATTTTAGAGCATCAATAGCGCTTTCTTCCCAACTGTATCCAACATTCCATCCTAATTTAGGCGGATTAATCGGTCTACCAGGGGGGACTTTCACGGTGCGCTTTTGGAGAGAGTCACCGTTATGCAAATGTCCCTTAAAATTGAGGGAACATTCCATATTGTGGATGACTGCAACAAAATACCACGGCACTCCAATTTGTTGCTGCACAGCTTCATAGCGATCGCGTGTAGCCCGGATTTTTTCCGCTACCTCTTTAACACTCTTCAAAAACTCCGGTTTTATTTCACAGCTATCCCAAAGTTTCTGATACTCATCTTTTAAATCGCTAAGGCGAGTAGATGGCATTTCTGTTGAACCTCCAAGAAATTAGTAGATGCACTTCCCCAAATTTTAGGTTAATTACCGGGCAGTCAATTTAACTTAATGCTCAATCTGGTGAGCATTGCATCCTCCTTTAATAGGAATAAATTGGCGTTTTAGCTTAAATTAGTCACCTTTCTATGCTAAAAAACCACCTAGAGCCCTGCTATTATGGGGGCAAAATTGGGAGGAACTAACTGACGCAGATGGAGTTCATCAACCACGGTGTCAAAAGAGTAGCCTTGCTTCATGCGTGAACTAATTTCTTGAACTTCAGCCCAGGTTAAACCGCTTTCTACATAGGCTTTCGCTATCGCAATGAGCAAGTCTAGATGGTCGTTTCCCTCAGCTTTTGTCATCATATTGTGGGGAACATCCAGAACTCGGTCAAAGGAGTGATACCAAGTAAAGGGTTGATACTTGAGTGCGGCTTCAAATAAAGCTTCATGCTCCTCTTTACCGACAGCGCGATCGCTTTCACTCGATATAATAAACATCGGCGCAGCCAAACTTTCTTCAGCACGTGCCAGAATGTCTTGTCCCATGTCTAAAAAAACGCGCAAACATGGCATCAGAAAGCCAGGATAGCCAAAACTGGCTAATCCTGGTTCAGTTCGCCACTTAAAGTAGATATTAAAGATTTCCACAAATAAATCTACCACTTTATTGCTGCCGCTCAAATAAGGCGCAAATAGCAAAGCCCGATTAATTTGTGCATTACGTTCTAGTGCTAGCCAAGCCGCCAATGTGCTGCCCCCAGATAGTCCCCCCACAATCACTTTCGTCCCCAAAGGTTGTACAATGTCTAGCCAGCGAAGACCAAACTCTTGATAAACTTGTTGATTTTCTGGCAGCGGAGGGGGGTTGTCTGCATCCCATTCCCCGGCAATACCATGCCCTGGCAACAAAGGAATTAAAACGTTGTAGCCAGCTTTAAAAAAAGCTTCTCCTATAGGTACAAACTGCTCTGGGGAGGCAGTAAACCCATGAAAGAAGAGACATACCTTCTCGGTAGGTTTTTGGTGAAGAAGAAACCGAGAGCGACAGCCTTCATCCATTAGGGGCAGTGCATCTTCATGCGCTTTTGTTTCTCGAATGATTGCTGATGTTAGGCTGAAATAGTTGGGCATATAGAGGTTGTTTCCCGCTACGAGATAACTAAGCTGTTACACATCTTTATTGTCATATTACTTAATCCTGTTTTTGCGAATATACTTCTTGTGGGGCAGACTAGAAGCCTGCAATTAGTGTATGGCAGGCTTTTAGTCTGCCGTAAGTATCTTCCCTGGGAACTACAAATTTGATGGGGAAAGCTTCACCCTTCCCCGATGTAGCAGGTGGCGTTGCATTCAAAGACAAAAATTAGAGTTGATCCTGATTAATTGCCGCCCGAATACTTAGTCATCGCCAGAGGGGTAATCATGCGATCGCGTTTTTACCATAAGAATAAATTTACTTGTTTATAGAAGTTTTTTGTGCAAGATGTTATTGTAATTAACAAGGAAACCATTAGAGCTAATATGGACAAAAAGAAAAAACCAGAGCCTTTAACAGGAGAGGCGCTGATCAAAAAAGTCAAAGAAATAGGCTCTTTGAGCAAAGAAGAAAAGGCTAGAGCCTGCGGATACTACACTGTCACAAAAGGTGGTGTGGAGCGCGTGAACATGATGAAATTCCTAAACGCTCTCATAGATGCTGAGGGAATTGAATTAGATGGTAAACAAGAAGGTACAGGACGCGGCGGACGTAGCGCCAGCTACCGGATATCGGTGCAGTCCAACGGCAATTTGCTAATAGGCTCGGCTTATACTAAGCAAATGGGACTTCAAGCCGGGGATGAGTTTGAAATCTCTCTAGGACGCAAGCATATCAAGCTGCAACAAGTTGATGCAGAAGAACTGCCAACGTCTGCTTAAACATGTGGCTTTGTCCGCAATAGCAGGCTAGAAGGATTCTTCAGGCTTGGTAGCGCGATCGCTCCAACCACAACCAAGGTAGAAATCTAGAGAGCCATCCACTTCCAAGAAGCCTTGAGCAACTACAAAGCTTAAGGCTTCTTGGTTGATATTAAGATATTTTGATTGGGGTATTTTAACTGCTCGAAGGCCCAGTTGGGTTATCCTGGGTTGAGACAGGAGGACTGCTGAGGAGTAAGAAAGCAGAAATCCAAAATCGAATGACTATTTATGATAATGAATGGCTCAATCCATCGGCAGATTTAATCTTGTCGAGGGATGAAATTCATGTTTGGCGGGCTGACCTTGACCCACCGACATCGCATCTTCAATTGTTGGCAAAAACCCTCTCGGCCGACGAACGAAATCGGGCTGAGCGGTTTTATTTTGAGCAACATCGAAATCGTTTCATTGCTGGTCGCGGTATTCTCAGAACCATTTTGGCTCGCTATTTGGGTATCGATCCGTCTGAGGTGCAATTTGGGTATGAACCGCGTGGTAAACCAATTTTGGCTGAAACATCCGGTGACAGTAGGCTCTGTTTTAACTTGTCTCACTCTCAGGGACTCGCTTTGTATGCTGTTGGACGCGATCGCTCTCTTGGCATTGACTTGGAATATATCCGTCCTATCTCCGATGCCGAACAACTCGCCAAACGCTTTTTTTCCGCTCAAGAATATGCTGTAATTCGTGCGCTTCCTCCCTCGCAGAAGCAGGAAACATTCTTTCGTTACTGGACTTGCAAGGAAGCTTATCTAAAAGCAACTGGAGACGGACTGGCTCAGTTAGACCAAATTGAAATTTTGCTTGCTCCCGAAAAACCAGCTAGTGAACTTCGTCTCCCCAGCAGTTTAGCTTCTCAAGACTGGGTTCTCCAAGAGTTAGCACCTACTGCAAACTATGTGGCTGCTCTTGTTGTTGCTGGACAAGGTTGGCATCTCAGGAGTTGGCAATTTCTATAGTCATTAGTTATTAAGCAGGTAGGGGTAATTAAACATAGCTTCTCGTAATTAAAAATTGGGTAAAAGTCTTATCTAATTTTTAGGAATATGGATTATATAACTGGTAAAACTTACGTTTTGTAGGGGCATTGCAGTGCCATGCCCCTACGTTTATTAAAGCGTATTAGTCTAAAGACTGATATAAACCTATAAGATTTCCGTCGGGGTCGCGAAGATAAGCCGTCTTAATTCCGTAGTAGGGATTGCTCATTGGTTCTGTTGTAAAGTTGACTCCCTTATGCCTTAATTTATGATATACCTGATCTACATCATGCACAGTAAAAACTAACGCTACCTTGTCTTGACATTCGGCATTTTCTGGCTTGTCAGCATTGCCAATCATTTGCGCCATTTCTTGCCGTCTGAATAAACTAAGTCTCATATCTCCAGCTTTAAACTCAGCATATCCGCTTTTTTCATCTTCTACGGTAACGTCAAATTCCATGACATCTTTGTAAAAGTCAAAACAAGCTTTTAAGTCCTTTACCAGCAGTCTTGTATAGGCAAAACCAATCATAACTACTTTACCTGATGATAGTGATACTTCAAGAAGGTGCTTGTAAACTTATATTGTTACATACAGGTGCAATATCTGAACACAATTAGGGTAATAATTGCAAACCCAACACCCGCAAAAAATACGCTATGAATCCCACCAATGCCAAAGGCAATTCCCATCAGTAGCGGCCCTAAAGTTTGCCCTAATCCAAAAAATGTGCCGTTTACAGCTATGACGGTAGCTAGATATTCTCTGGGTGCCAGAGCTGCTAAGAGAGTTTGAATGCTGGGAAATCCAATGCCAAGCCCAATCCCAAAAATCGTGGTTGGTATTAATAGTAACCACATATTCGTTACGAAGGGAACAATAAATAGAGCGATGGCGTAGAAAACAAAAGATGCTCTAATTAAAGTTGTTTCTCTAAAACGTCTGGCGAGTCTACCTAGCTGTGAAGAAGTGAATGCGATCGCTACCGAAATACTAGAGAGTATCACTCCAATTGTAGAGGGCTGCGCTTTAAATGTATCGTTAATCAATTGTGGCAAATAAGTTACATAAGCACCATAAAGAAGCACGAAGTTAGCAGCACTTGCAATAAACAATCCCGCCAACTGACGATTTTTCAGAATTCCGCGAGCATTTATCAAATATTCCCGTAGATTACGTTCGCCTTTCGGTTCAGGATTTTTCAAGGCAAACAATACCACTAACGCGATAGGAATAGCTACCACGGGTAACATAAAAGGATAATACCAGCCAATTGTTGCTAGTGCGCCGCCAATTGTTGGATAACTTGCGGTGCCGATACTGCTGACGCTGGCACTATAACCCATTGCCGCAGTGCGTCTTTCTCCGGCATACAAATCGCCGATTAAGGTGACGCTGAGAGAAAGTAAAGAAGCTGCACCAATTCCTTGCAATAAGCGGAACAACAGTAAAAGGTTAAAATCACGCACAAAGGCGCAGGCTGTGCCAGCAATTCCAAATAAAAGCAGTGAAGGAACAATAATCTTCTTTCTGCCAATTCTATCGGCAAGAACACCAATAATAGGGCCTAGCAACAGAGTGGGAAGCGTGAAGGCTGTAACCAATAATCCAATATTTTCCGGAGCTACATTTAAGGCTTTAGCTAGATTCGGGAAAGCCGGAGTTACACTGGAAACACCGAGAACAGCGATTAGAGAAATCGCAAAAATAATCAGAAGATTTTTGTCTTTAAGCAAGTTTTTGGGGTTGTGTTGCTGACCATCGGCTTCTGTTGATTGCATGAAGTTACTCGGTTTTTGAGTCGATAAATATGGACGAAATAAAACGGTGGATAGCGCCTACCATTAGCCCAAAAAAATCTTACTTCAATTGGGCAATATAAGAGAGCGATCGCATTGTTCTTGCTTGCCTTAGTGTGCTGTATATCCTCCATCGACTCCCAGCGATTGCCCCGTGACAAACGAAGCTTTATCTGAACAAAGCCAAATCGCAGCGTTGGCAATTTCTTCCGCCTTGCCAACACGCCCAATGGGGTGCATTTGATTAATTTGTTCAATTCCTTGCGGGTTTTCTTTGGCAAAACGCTCAAAGGTAAATGCGATCGCACACGCCCGTCCGATACCAGAGCTTCCGCCAGTTACAATTGCTACCTTTCCACTTAAAGACACCATTACAGTTATCTGCCTTTACTTAAGAGTTAGTTAAGATTTAGCCGAGGTTGACTAAGTTGAATCAAATTGCCCAGAACTTACTTATGCCCGCGCCAGTCCGCCATCAACAATTAAAGTTTGTCCAGTTATAAAAGCAGCATCATCTGAGGCAAGAAAAGACACTGCACCAACAACATCATCCGGTGTTGGCGTGCGTTTGATTGCTTGCCTTGCTGCCACCATGTCAAAAACTTCTGGTGGCGAATTTGTTTCTGTGGTGCCAGTGCGAACCAAACCGGGAGCGATCGCATTCACTGTAATTCCAAATTCTCCCACTTCCGATGCCAAAGCTCGTGTAAACCCAATAACACCCATCTTTGCCGTTGTGTAGTGAGTATAGTCGGGAATTACTAGCCAGCTTACAGTTGAGGACAAGTTAATAATGCGTCCGTAGCCGTTCTGCTTCATGCTTGGTAAAAAAGCTTTGCACATTAAAAATAGCGAGTCTAAATTAACCGCCATCATCTTGCGCCAGTCGTCAAAACTCATTTGGTCAAAAGACTGATAGGGATAGATTCCTGCATTATTAACCAGGATGTCGCAACGCCCAAATTTCTCCATCACAACAGCAGCAAATTTGCTGACATCCTCTGGTGAGCATACGTCACAAACGCTAATTTCAGCTTTACGCCCAGCATTTTTGACCATTTTTTCAGTTTCTTGTGCTAAAGATGTGGCAGCGATCGCAATATCTGCCCCATCTTCAGCAAGTCTTTTGGCAAAAGCTTGTCCTAACCCTTTCGATCCGCCTGTAACAACAGCAACTTTCCCTTTCAGACTTCTGCCCATTTCGACTATCTCTTTATAATTAATCAGCAGGTTCGGTGAAAACAACCTCGTACAAATGAAACTCGTTTTCAGCTAACCCTTGCCAATACTCACTCAAAGGTTTGTATTTTGGATCTTTTAGCAGTTCCTCAAAATACTCAAAACTGCGCCACTGTCCGTAGTTAACATTATGTACACCGTCAAGAGAGCGATGAAAATTCCCAGATAAAAGTCCGGGATTTTGCAACCCGAGTGGTAGGTATTCCCTCTCCAATTCCACTAGGCGCATCTGATTTTCTGGTTTTACTCTAAATTCTGCAAGGTGAATCAAACCACCTTTAGTAATTTTGAGTTCAGCGTCATCTGGCAGAGAAACTACGACTTCGTAGACGTGTGACTCATGAATTTTAAACTGGGAAAGCTTTTTACCAACTGCCTGTACTTCAGAGTTGTTGACAAAAGCTTGGTAATCTTCTAAGGTTTCCCACTGGGCATAGTTCATCACTCTTACGCCGTCTATACTTTTGTGGAGGCTGGATGAGACGAAACCTGGTTGATGTTTCACCGCTGTTTCGAGAAATCCCCCAATAGTATCTATTAATTCCTGCTGTCGTTCCGGCTCTACCTCGAAGATAATTATCACCGTAATTACATTGTTATTTTTTGCAATAGTCGGCATTTTGATCTCTCCTGGGATTGTTGGTGAACCAAAATCTTTAAATTGCCAGCATACTAGCGCTAATGCTGTAGGAACGCTACTAGCCATTTTTCTAGGTAGTCAGTAAAAATATAGCTTTTCTCCGTTCGGTAGAATATATGGCCGTTGTGACGTTTGGTAGGGGCATGAGAATATTATGCCCCTACCAAACGTATTACCAAATGCGATCGCTTTCTTATTTAATTTCAGCTGCGGTGATTGTCGATTAAGTCGAACGTGCCACCAAAAAGGCGATCGCGGATCATGTCATTGCTTAAAAAGTCATGGGGGAAGCCAAGCTCAACTTTGCTAACTTCATTGAGGCGTTGCAAATGCTCTGGTGATAGCTTCACATCCAGACAAGCTAAGTTATCTTTAATCTGCGATACTTTGCGAGAGCCGATAATTGGGATGACAACGCCACTTTGAGCAAGCAACCAAGCTAATGCAACTTGTGGAGGCGTGTGTCCGATTTCTTCGGCAACTTGACTCACAACTTCTGCGATCGCTAGATGGCGTTTGGAAATATTTCCCCCGGAAGTAGTTGCCAGTCGTCCTTGTTCGTTATTGCCACTGCCTTTATTGTATTTACCCGTCAGCACACCAGAGCCAAGAGGCGACCACGGCGTAACCGCTAAGTCAAATGCCTTCGCCATCGGTAACAAGTCGCGTTCCGGTGTCCTTTCAACCAAACTGTACTCAACTTGCAAAGCGACGAACGGAGTCCAGCCGTAACATTGCGCCAAGGTGTTTGCTTGAGAAACAATCCAAGCAGGCGCGTCCGAAATGCCGATATATAACACCTTGCCAGAGCGTACCAGATCATCAAAGGCACGCATCACTTCTTCAATAGGTGTCATAAAGTCCCAAGCGTGCAGCCAGAATACGTCGATGTAGTCGGTATTGAGGCGTTTTAGGCTGCCTTCTAGCGACTGCATCATGCTCTTGCGATGGTTGCCGCTGCCATTGGGGTTGCCTGCCTTGTCGCTCATATGCAAGGGGAATGAGTATTTGGTTGCAACGACAAAGAGATCGCGTTCTGCGGCAATTAACTCACCAACGATTTTCTCGCTGCTGCCATCGGTGTAGCCGTTGGCGGTGTCAATAAAGTTGCCTCCTGCTTCCACAAAAGCATCGAAAACCTGACGGCTTTCGTCTTTGGAAGCACCCCAACCCCAATCTTCACCGAAGGTCATTGTTCCCAAGCAAAGTTCAGAAACCCTCAATCCGCTTTTACCCAAGAGTTTGTATCTCATTGTTTTTTCCCCTTGTTGAACGAATGTCGTTTTAGCGCGAGACCGTTTACTTAAGAATAGTTGTCGGGAATGGTTGTAGCTTGCTTTCAGCGTAGCCTTAGAGGATGTCTGAAAAGTCATAATCGAGACGCTTAGAGCGTGGAGATCCCCCTTGCATCCCCCTTAAAAAGGGGGACTAAGGCTTGATTCTCCCCCCTTTTTCAAGGGGGGCTGGGGGGGATCAAACTAAGTTTTGACACTTCTGGGACATCCTCTTACGCGAATGTTACCCAACAAATCGCAGGTTTTGGATTTTGAGCTTCTAAGTGAACCCTACTGAGTTTTAGCTTACTGAAAAAATGTTGTTGCTAGAAAAATTGCTGGATCTGAGTCACAAGCCAAAGCGCTAAAATAGTATTAAGTAACGTAACGACCTATTCATACATCAAAATTCATGGCGCTATTCGGATTTGGCAAAAAGCAAACTATACCTACTCCTGAGCAAGCATTGCCAGGACGGGCAGAGTCAATGCCAGTACCCTCTGGTCACTACGTCAACGGTCATCCTCTCAAGCCCCCTTTTCCAGCTGGAATGGAAATGGCGATGTTTGGCATGGGATGTTTCTGGGGTGCAGAACGGAAATTTTGGCAGCAAGAGGGCGTTTTCAGCACCGCAGTGGGTTATGCAGCTGGCACAACACCAAACCCCACCTACGAAGAGGTCTGCACGGGCATGACTGGGCATAATGAAGTGGTTCTGGTCGTTTTTGACCCAAAAATTATTAGTTACGAAACACTTCTAAAAGTCTTCTGGGAAAGCCATAATCCCACCCAAGGTATGCGTCAAGGCAATGACACTGGCACTCAGTATCGTTCAGGAATTTACCTCTATTCAGGTCAAAGGCATCTGGCTGAAGCATCACGAGACGCTTATCAGAAAGCTTTGAATGCGGCTGGCTATGGCGATATCACTACTGAGATTATCGAGGCTCCTGAGTTCTACTATGCAGAGAGCTACCATCAGCAGTATCTTGCCAAAAATCCTGGTGGATATTGTGGTTTAGGTGGGACGAAAGTTGCTTGTCCTGTAGGAGTACAGGCTTAAGATAGCAGCACTTCACTTTTGCCCTGCGCTCAAGCCCTGAACTTTAGTTCAAGGCTCAAAGCTCAAGTCCGTTGAAACGGACTGAAATGCTTAGTTAGTGTATATAAATTTCTCGTTCTCAGACTCCGCCTGAGAACGAGGAAGAAGCCCTCCCTTAAAAAGTCACTTCCGCATCAGGTTTCTGGCTATCTTAATCTGCGCGACTAACTTAGCAAAGTGTTTATTCATGTGACGTAAAACTTCAAGTTGAATGGGGGTAAGGTTGCCCAAGCTGCGGAGTTTTTTCTGAAGTGTCAAAAGATGCACTACAGCCTCTTGCTGCTCAACAACGGCTTGTTGCAGCTCATGGGTGGATAGTTGCTCTGTTGGGTCAGACACAGAATTATCTATCTGTCGGAGATGGATTGCTAGCATCCTGGCGATCGCCATCAGTGTCTGACCATCATCTTCATCCCATTGATTAGACTCTGTGTTGCCAATAGCGATCGCACCATAAACCTGACCTTCTATAATTGGCGCAGCAATCAACGCTTTGGCAGTGGGCAATAGCGGATCGCTCTCGTGTCTCTGGCGCACACTTGCCACCTGGATCAATCGCGCCTGGTGAATTGCTCGTCCGATCAATCCCTCACTCACAGGCATTTTCCAACCTTTGCCATTCGCATCACCTGCTACAGCACAGACTGAATAATCTTCCTTAGACGGGTTGAGTCCAGCAATGACAACACCCGTAGCACCAAAAATACTGTGTAAAATCTCTGCTGTATCTTCTAGAAGATTGTCTGGATTGTTTGAGGAGGTTTCCGCAAATTGTTGCAAGGTGCGGAGGTGTACTCGGCGACGCTGATTATTTAGTACAACTTGTTCCAGCATACTGAGCATGCGGCTGCTGATGTCGGATATATGGATGTTTTGCTGTTCGTAATTGCGCTTTCTAATCGGCTGGTAAGATGACTCCATAACTTGTGATATCAAGAGCGAGATTCGGTCAACTACTTGCTCGTCAAAAGACCACAACCCATCAAAGCGTCGTCCGCCCGTTGTTATGTCCCGTCCATCTACTTCTTGGGCAACCAATGTAGTCCAAAAACTCGAAGTATTGACCAACAAAAACCACTCGCGAGACAGAACAGAGCTGGGTGAAATTTCAATAAACTCTACCCCTGGAATAGAAGGTGGTTCCGAGTCGGCAATACCAAACACATAAACTCGCCTACATATTGCCCCTAAGCGACTATAGCGACGCAGTTGATCTGGAAAATTAGAAAATTTTTGAAAGCCCGCGTAAAAGTCTACTGAAAGTTTATGCTGGATAACTTGGTCTTCTATCTGATGACTTATGACATTCATCATTGAGACTGTGTTTACACGGCGTATATGCTGATACTGACTAGCAACCGAGCGGAAGAGTGAAATATCCATTACACAGGCATTGTGTTCAGTAGTAAGAACACCCTAATTTTTGCTTGCTCTCCTGATTTTTCTTTCTTTAAAAAAGTAATTTATAATACGATTCACAAGTTAACAGCAGTTTAAAAGCCATGATTTGGCTCATTCCCATGATGCGTTAGCACCACAATTACAGGAGAGGATTTTTATTATTATATAGTTTATTAATAATTACTGATATAGGAATGCCAAATTATTTTTAAGTAAAAAATGCTAATTTTATAGTAAAATGGAATTTTGATAAATTCAGTTTTTCAGGTGCTTGCTACTTTTGAGGAAATGTCTTCGGCGTTACCCCCGCTAAAAGCGCCGGAAGTGGCAGGTAAGGTAGGGTTGCTTGAAAGTTTGCAGCTGACAGGAGGGCAACAGAACGCGATCGCTGCGTTACGCAACTGTAGACTCCAAGAATTGAGCGATCGCCTACGCGCATCATTACCTGTTTAAAACTAGCGTTCTGTGTCCTGAATCAACAAAAGTGGAAGCGATCGCTTTTTAGGATTAAATAAAAGCCATAAATCAAAACCAGTCTTAATCTTGTTGGCAGGCTCCAGACAGCTTCTGCTTGCGATTTCAGTTTATCTATCTCCTCGACGACTTATATAAAAAAGTCAAATTTTTACATAAAAACATTTTTAGCTAATTAGTATAGTTTTGGATAAATTAATATTTATTCTTATAAAAAATACATATCAATGTATGCTAATTAACATTATTTAAACCAAGCTAAGAGCATCTAAATTAAAGTGTAAATATTATGATATAGAAATGCAATCTACCTCGAACAGTGAGGCGGTTTCATGACAAAAAACTTAGGCTTAAGTACACCAGGTGAGCATTTCATCAGTAAGTTTAGCAAGCACCATAGCCCTAACTGAACAGATGCACTGGCTATGATCAAAGACCAGGCGCAACAACCAGCCCCGAAAAGCCTTAGCCAGTTTTCCAAACAAGAACCAGTCAGCATGATCGTGGAGCAAGCCGGGGCGCTGTGTCAGCTACACAAAATGCTCGATGGCCTCAGATAACATATCGAGCGCCTCAAAGTAAGTAAAGATTCACAAAGCAAGAAACCCTCAAAACGTCGATAGAGCGATCTATCTTCGTCTCTAGTTCCTCAATTTTAGACGTGAATTCTTACAATAATTGTATCCATTCTTGGCTTTAAAAATGTATTAACTATTGCCTCCAGTTACTTCAGTATGCTTACGATGCCCGTTGTTTGTTGGATACACAGTGCTGGGCTTGAATAGTTGTCCCGATTGGATAATCGCAATAGCTATAGGTTCTAGAGCTTTTGTCCAGCTATTTCTTATTCGCTGCTGCTCTTCCGGGGTGGGGTTAGTGCTTAACCGTTGAATTTCAGCAAGGACAACTGCTGGTAGCTGCTCGTAGAAACTCATCGCCAGTTCACTACCTACCTGACTCAGCAACAGTTGCACTAAAGCAGAGCTGTTCATTACATCATTAGTAACACTACCAGTTGCACCAGTCGCAGGGGGCGGATCTAAAGATTGGGGGATAGAATCAACGGGAGATACAGGGGGTTTAACAACAGGCTCAGCAGCAGCTTTAAGTGTGTTGCTGGCATCTTCAATAGTAGGTTGAACACCCGCAGAACCTTTAAGCGTATCCCAAGGATCTTCAATAGTAGGTTGAACACCCGCAGCAGCAGCTTTAAGTGTGTTGTTGGCATCTTCAATAGTAGGTTGAACACCCGCAGCAGCACCTTTAAATGTGTTGCTGGCATCTTCAATAGCAGGTTGAACACCCGTAGCACTTTGAAGCGTATCCCAGGGATATTCAATAGTAGGTTGAACACCCACAGCAGCACCTTTAAGTGTGTCCATTGCACCTTCAATAGTAGGTGAAACACTCGCAGTAGCACCTTTTATTACTAAATCCGTTACACCTTCAACAATTGCTTTAAGACCCTCACCTACGCCTTTACCAGTAAACGCCGCAGCTGCCGCGCTGACAACAGCACCAAAGGTTGCTCCAGCTAAAGCAGCATTGGCGACACGCCTACGAGTGCCTGTTGGCTGAATGCCGGACTCTTCGGGAGCCGCGTCAGTATCTTCGTTCGCTCCATCTAAGGTAGTATCAGCGCCATCGATGCCAGTTTCTGCTGGAGGAATGCTGGACTGTGCCGGAATCCGTCCAGTATTTTCGTCATGCCGATCAAAAGGCTGGTTGCTCTGTGTCATAATGCCCGTCTCCTGCCTACCAAAACGGCTTAGCGATCTAAATGTCGCCGCTATCGCCAATTTAGCGACGCACGTATACACTTACACCGACCTCAAGAGAGACATTACTAAACATCTACCCAGGTATACCCATATACGATGATTGGGACTAAAAATCTACAACTACAGATGTACTATATGTCTGCCTTTAGCTCAGTTAAGTCTTTATTGAGGCTCGTTAAAGTTGCAAGTGATGACAAGCTACGCCAAAACAAAATTTAGCTGCTTGGGAACAAAGGAGACAATAATGACTAATAACATACAATTCGATAAACGTGACGACCAAGTTGCTAGCGCCACTGCTCAACCCTACGTTCGTACAGAAGAGACAACCATAAGTACTGGGATAGCTAGAGAAGACAATAGTCCTACCATTACGCCTCAACCCGTTGCTCGGCAACAATCCAGCAGCATGAATGTTGGGCAACAATCCAGCAGTATGAATGTTGGGCAACAATCCAGCAGTATGAATCCAGGCTTATCTAGAGCGCTGATGGGAGGACTCATCGGTGCTACATTAGGCACATTAGCTGGTCTTTTGGCTGGTAGGAGAACATCTGAAGGTGTTAAACACGCTGCTAAAGGTGTAGGCGACGCGACAAAGACTGTAGCTGATGGTGTTGGTCAGACAGCCAAAGGTGTAGGCTACGCAGCAAAGACTGTAGCTGATGGTGTTGGTCAGACAGCAAAGACTGTAGCTGGCGGTGTTGGCGATGCAGCAAAGACTGTAGCTGGCGGTGTTGGTCAGACAGCCAAAGGTGTTGGCGAGGCAGTCAAGAGTGTAGCTGAGGGTGTTAACTACGCTGTAGTAGGCACATTACAAGATACTGCTGAAGGTGTTAACCACGCTGTCGTAGGTGCATTGGATGCAGTAAAAGGTGCATCTTCAGATGCCAAGCAAGCTGTAGCAGGTGCAGCGGATCAGGTAAAGGATACAACTGAGGATGCCAAGCAATCTGTAATAGGTGCATTGGACTCAGTTCAGGATACAGCTGAGGATATCAAGCCATCTTACGATCAGAACCTTAAGGTAGCGATAGAACGCCCGGTTGCAAATACATCGCAGGTTGCGATGACTGGTAACATCGGCATGGAAAGGGAAATTGATATGCAAACGGCATACATTTCCGGCCCCCAGGAGGAAGATGTTGCAACCTATCTCCAAGAAGGAGAAGTTCCGGCAATACAGCCTTATGAAGATACTGCTGACATTTAGAAGCAATTTTTGATGACTGGGAATGGATAATGGGATTAGGAGTTAGGAGTTAATAACTCATAAATTCATAACTCCTAACTTTTCTCTATTTACTCTTACCCATGTAAAGCCGAAAAACCGCAATTTCTTGGGTTGAGCCTAACCGTTCCCTAACTATTCTTTTGGATTTGTTTGGTAACTAGATATTGCTTTTTGCTTATCTAATACCAATTTACTTTTGGAAGGCTACACATTTGATACCCCTAACCCCCTTTTAAAGGTGGGCTAACAAAAGCGATTAGTGTAGTGGCAAAAAAGTTGAACGGTATAAGCAAACGGCTATTCATCAGTTTTATTTAGTAGGAAGGAGACGATTTTTATGATTGAGAGCAACGAATTTTTGGATGAAGATGAAATATTTGTTGAGCAAATTCCGCATGAATATGATGCTCCTTCAGCAGGCACAGGCATGAATAATGCGTTCACTAAAATAGCGATTGGAGCATTCATTGGTGCTACGGTGGGTGCAATAGCTGGCGCTTTGGCTAATAAGGGTTCTGTTGATAGGGTTAATCAGACTGTAAAAAGTGCAGGAAACGCAGTCAAAAATGCCGCTGAAGGTGTTAACCAAACTGTAAGAAGCGTAGGTGACGGGGTAAAGAACGTAGCTGTCAACGTTAATGACACAGTAATAGATGTAGGGGACAAAGTTAAGGGTGTAACCCAGGATGTTAATTACACTGTAAAAGATACGCTTAACACAGTTAAGGGTACCGCAGAGAATGTTAACGAAACTGTAAAAGGTACAGTGGATGTACTTAAAGATGCAGCTGAGAATGTTAACGAGAATGTAAGAACCACGGGAGAAGCATTGAAGGGTTCATCTGAGGATGTCACACCATCTAGTAGTCAGATTGTTAAGGGATCTGATAAGCAGATAAAATACATTTTAGTGCCAGTCGAAAGTGAAGGTAATGCTGGATAAAGCAAACTTCTATGAAAGGGACGTTTAGGAACAAATCCGTGGCATTATTGTGTTTGAACTAGTACAAAGTTTTGTTGTTAGAACAAAATTGAATTAGTAGCGATCGCTTTCTAGAAAAAAGAAGCGATCGCTTTTATATATTTTTCAATATAAGTTTTCCTGTTGTCATTATCAAATAACTTTGAATATATGACACAACAACAATCGAAGCGCCAAACACGACGCGGCAGAATATTCCCAGCACTCACTATATCTCCAGAAGAAAGAACCAAAAAAGAAGCCGATATCAAAGCGTTTTGCCAGCGTTGTCGTCCAATCTTTAAGCGGCTCCGGACTGAATTGATTAAAGACCGCTACAACCGGTTCATTGTCATTGAGCCGGAGAGTGAGCATTACTTTATCGCTCAATGTTCTGGCTGTGGGGTTGATTTGTCTAAGATTTTTGTAGTCATGGTTGCTGGTGAAAGAGCGCGAACTTCACAAAAGAGATCGTCTCTTGGGGAAATTGTTTAAAAGCCTTTGCCTTCGATATAGCGGTTTTCGGTTGTGTGAGGTACAGTCTCAAGACTGGAAAGCTTGATAATACTGGATTTTGGTGTACCTCACTCGTATAAGAACCGCTATAGTATTTTATTCGCTAGTTGAGCTGAGGTGAGGAGAATGGCTTCCGTAACCAGGGCTTATAGTGGAATTGGAAGTGTAAACGTTTGTATCAAATATAGTGACTTTCAATTGGCTTTCCTTGGTGCATCCTGTAGGCGGAGTGGCTGCGATCGCGCTAGCGGCTACTGCTGCAACTTATGGTTGGCGTTACCGCAATGCACGGCTGGGTAAAAGCGGTTTAGATGTGATGGAAACGTTCAATCTCCAAAAAATTCACAAAAAAGTAGGGATTGGGTTTTTGGCGATCAGTATAGGTGTGTGGCTTTTGGGTTGGGTGACGACTGCGGAATTCACACTTGATGACTTGCTTACTGGTTCCCCTCACAATTTGGTTGGATTGGCAGTTGTTATTTTAGTAATTACTAGCGCAACGGTAATATTGCGGTTTCGCCGCACTTCTTGGGCTAGCTCTGTGCATTTAACTCTGAATGGTTTAGTGCTATTGTTGCTAACGGTGCAACTGCTATCTGGATTAGGACTGGTAAATCAGTTGTTACCGTAGAATGATCGCTACAAAAGTGTTTGATTCGTAACCGCTGACACCCCAATGCTGAATATTCCTCAACTACTGGCTCAAGAACTTTCCCTCAAGCCTTCTCAGGTGCAAAACGCTCTGGAACTCTTGGGTGAGGGGTCAACAATTCCTTTTATTGCACGTTACCGTAAAGAGCGCACTGGCGAGATGAATGAAGTTCAGCTGCGCGATTTATTTGATAGATATGCTTATTTGACTGAACTGGAGGAACGGAAAGCAGCAATTTTGGAAGCGATCGCATCCCAAGGTAAACTTACCGATGAGCTGAAAGCTCAAATCGAATCTTGTTTGCAGAAAACCGAACTTGAAGACCTTTACCTACCTTACCGAGCGAAGCGACGAACACGCGCCACGATTGCTAGGGAAAAGGGTTTAGAGCCATTTTCCGAGTTTATCAAGTCGTTGAACCTTCCCAATGCAAAGCCTGTCTCGCTGGTGGAAGCGGCGGCAGAGTATGTTTCTGAAGAAAAAGGAGTTAAAACTCCTGAAGATGCTCTTAAGGGTGCTGCTGACATTTTGGCAGAAGAAGTGTCAGAACGGGCAAACTTGCGATCGCATCTGCGAGAATATTTGCTGGAGGAAGGCGTTTTTGTCTCGCGCATCAAAGATGAACATCCCGAAGGTTCGACCAAATTTGAGATGTACCGAAACTATCAAATTCGGGTGACAAATATCGCGCCACATAATATGTTGGCACTGCTACGCGGAGAAACTGAAGGAGTTTTAAATTTAGAACTTTCCTTCGATGAAACCGTTGTCATGTCCTATCTGGAATCGCAGGAAATTAAAACGAAAATTCCTGCAATTCGAGACTTTTACCGAGCCATGCTCAAAGATGCGTTCAATCGCTTGATGAAAACTTCCCTAATTAGCGAAGTGCGTTCGGAAATTAAAGCTTACGCTGATGTTGAATCTATCACAACATTTGAAAGTAATCTGCGCGAGTTGCTGCTATCTCCTCCAGCAGGAATGAAACCGACATTAGCCATAGATCCAGGCTTTCGGACTGGGTGTAAAGTTTCTGTACTTTCAGAAACGGGAAAATTTTTGGAGTATCAAACTATTTTTCCACACCAAGCCGCCGCACAGCGCACTCAAGCTGCACAAGCTATCAAAAGAATGATTGAAAAGCACAATATTCAGTTGATAGCTATTGGCAACGGTACAGCTGGAAGGGAGACAGACGAGTTTGTTTCGGAAGTTCTCAAAACGATGGATAGCAAACCAGTTAAAGTGATGGTGAATGAGTCGGGAGCGTCGATTTACTCGGCTTCTGAGGTAGCGATCGCAGAGTTTCCCGAACTTGATCTTACCGTGCGCGGTGCCATCAGTATCGGTCGTCGCTTGCAAGATCCTTTAGCTGAACTTGTTAAAATTGATCCTAAATCGATTGGTGTGGGACAGTATCAGCACGATGTAGACCAAAAATTGCTGAAGAAAAAGTTAGATGAAACGGTGGAAAGTTGCGTTAACTACGTCGGCGTAGATTTGAATACTGCCTCGAAGGAACTTCTAACTTTTGTTTCTGGGATGACACCAGTAGTGGCGAAAAATATCGTCAACTATCGCAACGAAAATGGTGCATTTAAAAATCGGCGACAACTTTTGAAAGTGCCAAAATTGGGGCCAAAAGCATTTGAACAAGCGGCTGGGTTTTTGCGAATTCGTGCTGGCGACAACCCGTTAGACAATACAGCAGTGCATCCGGAAAGCTATAAACTGGTGGAAGCGATCGCTAAAGATTTAAATACTCCTTTAGATCAGATAACGCAGATTGCAGCAAAGCTTAAGTCGATGAACCTGAAAAAATACGTCACAGAAACAGTTGGCGAACCAACTCTACGCGATATTATTAGCGAATTGGAAAAGCCCGGAAGAGATCCGAGAGAACAATTTAAGTATGCAACTTTCAAAGAAGGTGTCAAAGAAATCAAGGATCTCACTGTAGGTATGGAATTAGAAGGAATTGTGACGAATGTAGCTAATTTCGGTGCCTTTGTTGATATTGGCGTTCATCAAGACGGTTTAGTGCATATTTCACAATTAGCAGATCGATTTGTTGACGATCCTAAGAAAATTGTCAAAGTTGGACAAGTTGTGAAAGTGCGAGTGCTAGAAGTCAATGAGAAATTGAAGCGAATTAGCCTGTCAATGAAATCAGCAGGTTCCGCAAATAGCGGACGTGGTGGGAGATAGCCGTTTATTTCTTGTTCCCAGGCTCAGCCTGGGAATGCTATTAGTAAGGCAGGAGCTTCACGTTAATAAGATTTCCTGCCAAAATTAAAAGGTGTTCCTACTTTTATCGGAATTGCTGTGACTACTAAAACTGTTGATGCCATTCTTAACCGGGCTTTCGCGGGTTGTGATTTGTCGAAAGAAGAGGGGGTTGTACTATTAAAGCAAACTGACCCAGCGATTAAGACGGCGATTCAGGAAACATCTGACCAACTGCGACTAAACCAAGCTGGCGATATCGTCACCTACGTTATAAATCGCAATATTAACTTTACCAATATCTGCGAACAGCACTGTAGTTTCTGCGCGTTTCGCCGCGATGATGGGGAAGACGGCGCATTTTGGTTAGATAGCGCTCAAATTCTGGAAAAAGCCACAGATGCAGTCCGGCGGAATGCGACGGAAATTTGTATGCAGGGGGGACTCAATCTTCAGGCAAAACTCAACGGTGCGTCTTTGCCTTATTATCTGCGAGTGGTAAAGACAATTAAACAGGAATTTCCTCAACTACATATGCACGCCTTTTCGCCTCAAGAAGTGCAATTTATTGCTAGGGAAGACAAGCTTAGTTATGCTGATGTAATTGCGGCGTTCTTGGATGCTGGCGTTGACTCGATGCCTGGAACGGCGGCGGAAGTTTTGGATGATGAGGTGCGGCGCGTCCTTTGTCCAGAAAAGCTGGATACGGCAACTTGGCTGGAAATTGTGGGAACGGCGCATAAGTTGGGAATGCCTACCACTAGCACCATGCTTTCCGGTCACATAGAGACACCAGAACAGCAAATAGACCATTTAGATAAGTTGCGAAGTCTCCAACAAACCGCCTTAGAAAAAGGATATCCCGCCCGGATCACAGAGTTTATCCTGCTGCCCTTCGTCGGTCAAGAAGCCCCCAAACCTTTGCGCCGTCGTGTAGGACGCGACCAACCAATTTTAGAAGATGCACTGCTACTCACCGCTGTAGCGCGAATTTTCTTAGGAAATTGGATTTCTAATCATCAACCCAGTTGGGTTAAGCTTGGTCTGGCGGGTGCCAAAGAAGCTCTCAGATGGGGCTGTAATGACATCGGTGGCACGTTAATGGAGGAGCATATTACCAGTATGGCAGGCGCACAAGGCGGTACTTGTATGTCCGTAGAAACCTTGCAGGAAACTATCAGCGACTTGGGTCGTCCGTATCAACAACGGGATACACTTTATCGATATTTGCCAATGAGCGATCGCTTCCCTCGTTCCCAGGCCCTGGCTGGGAAGGAAACAAGAGAGCTATAGTTGCCTCTACACAAACAAACCAGGCGTATGTCAAGCTAAAAAAGGCATTAAACAGATTCTAATGCTTAAGAATAATTGAGCAAAAAACCATGTTGGGCAAGTTACTAGACGGGCGTTACCAAGTTGTCCAAGCCTTGGGTGCCGGGGGATTCGGAAAAACATATATTGCTAAAGACACTCGTCGTCCCGGTGCGCCAACTTGCGTTGTCAAGCACCTCAAACCCGCTAGTAGCGACGCCTACTTCTTAGAAACGGCTAGACGATTATTTACCAGCGAAGCCGAAACTCTCGAACAACTGGGAAATCACGACCAAATTCCCAGGCTGTTAGCTTACTTTGAAGAAAACCAAGAATTTTACTTGGTGCAAGAGTTCATCGATGGACATCCCTTGAGTGCGGAACTTTCTCCCGGTTATTGCTGGCAAGAAAGTCAAGTAATTCAGATGCTGCAAGAACTCTTGAGTATTCTGGCATTTGTCCACAACTACGGTGTAATTCATCGCGACATCAAGCCAGACAACATAATCCGCCGCTCGTCAGATAATAAGTTAGTCTTGGTTGACTTTGGCGCAGTTAAGCAACTCCGAACTCAGGCATTAAATCCAGCACAAGCAAGCGCTACTGTTGCCATCGGCACTCCCGGCTATATGCCCACCGAACAAGCGCAAGGTAGACCCCGTTTCAACAGCGATATTTATGCGCTGGGCATCATTGCTATCCAGGCGTTGACTGGGTTAATGCCCCTGCAATTGCACGAAGATCCCCAAACGGGCGAAATTATCTGGCTGCATTTGGTATCAGTCAGTCCAGGGTTGGCGGCTGTCCTCACTAAGATGACCCGCTACCACTTCAAAGACCGCTACGAGTCGGCAACGGAAGGGCTACAAGACTTGCAGTATCTTCTAAGCGGACAGCAATTACCCGTAAGAATAACGCCGCAGAAACCTATCTCACAACCCCCACCGTCGTTATCTGAACAGTACACGGTTGCGGCTGTTCCGCCCCAACGACCTCAACCATCGCCACCACCGATTAGTCAACAGTCAAGTCGTCCCGCGGTTGCTCCCTCTTCTAATAAGTTTCCCCTGATTATCGGGGCTGGGGTGACGGCTTTGATGTTGGGAGGTATGTTTTTGGCTTATTCTCAACAATCAAGACAGGGTGGGGGTGAAACTGCGAATAATTCTGATAATCGCGGGGTAGAGAAATCACAAGAAACTTGCAAAGTTACAATTCCAGCATTAAATGTCCGCACTAACCCTAAGGGTAGGATTCTAGACAGTGTTCGACAAGGTACAAGTTTATCTGTGACTGGCAGCAAGCAGAACGGCTGGGTGGAGATTAGTTCACCGATAAAAGGGTGGGTGTTTAGTGAATATATAAACTGTGCTTCTACTGCCTCGGCAGGTTCAACACCTACTCCCAAGCCAACTCCGACAAAACCTCCAGAAACGCCGCCACCTGTGGATAAAGGAGGCGATACTATAGCACAAGCAACGGAAAAATTCCAGTCAGGGGATTTGGCGGGCGCGATCGCATTGGTAAGATCCATTCCCGCCAGCAGTGCTGCTTACTCGCAAGTTAAGGAGGTGCTGCAAGAGTGGCCGAATAATTGGGCAACTGCCCAAGCTAAATTTAATGAGGTGCAAAAAGCGTTTAATGAGGGTAGATGGGAAGATGCGATCGCGATCGCCCAAGACCCTAATTTCCCCCAAATTCGCTACTGGCAAGACAAGTTACAGGAAGTAGTTGCCGCAGCCAAACAAAAGCTGAACGAACAACCGCCCCCCACCGAAAGTCCCAGCCCCACCGAGAGTCCTAGTCCCACTCCAATTCCCACTGAAAGTCCCAGTCCTACCGAGAGTCCTAGCCCTACACAAAGCCCAGCAACTGAACCATCTTTGTGATGCCCCACGACTAAAGTCCCTGGTGCGCGGACTTTATAGTATAAAGCCTGCGGAGGCAGGCTTAGTTTGCGTTGCGCCACGTTTTAGGGTGAGCGCACTTTTGCTATTTTTTCGGTTCTGGAGGTGGCGGATAAGGCACCAGTGCAGCTTTAAAGAAATAAACTCGACCGCAATATTGCCCTCGCTTCGGTTGGTCGGAACAGATGGTTTCTATCGCCACATTCTTGACATTGGTAACATCAAGTGACACCGACTCTTTCTGTCCGGGCGTAACAGTGCGAGAATCTTTCCGCTGTCCATCTAAGTAAATATTGATCGTGTTACCAGGGCTACCTCTGTCATTGTCCTGCATTCCATACTCCAGATTTAGTGTCTGAAAGTAAGTTTCATAGCCATCCGGCATGATTTTACAGGTCATTGCCACATAGGTATTACCAGGCCCCATGTGCAAAACATTTTTATAGACTGCTCTGCCTATAGCCACCTCAGACTTATCCGGTCGCCAGCGGCCAGGGCCGCTACTTACACATCTAGTTTCCGGTAGGGAAATAATCCGCCGTGCCTGTACCATCTGGGTTCCCAGAGTCGCTAGGGCAAAAGAAAACATTGAACCAACGATGACTTGATGGATCAACTTGGTTTTTTGCATAGAGAAAGGCCAAGTTAAGAGGTAAAAATCCTTACTAATGATACCGAATTGCCAGCGCCTAATTTAGCAGTATTTTTTTAATAAGGATGGGATTCGGTAGAAGCGATCGCTTTTAAAGAAAGCTTCACGCCGTTTTTGACTTAATATTTTTAAAATAGTTCCAACAACTATAAACTTGTTTTATTTAAGAACCCGGTTTTTTGCCAACCCGCGATTTTACATCTTTTCGCATCTCACTTAAAGCGCATAAAAATAGTCACAGCATCGCTATCTGAATGTCACATTCACGTCACATTCGCTCGTTAGACTTTTGTTTAGAAGCATAGGTGAACTAAAAGCTTCTCACACCCATCAGTAAAGACCATGCTCCCTCAACATATGTTGAGGGAGCATTTTTTTGCTTGTAAAACTCAGCCAAAATAAAAATCACCTTATGGTTGATAAGGTGATTTTTAAAGTTTTAATTTAAGTGGAGCCTACGGGGATCGAACCCGTGTCCAAATTGGGTATTAACCTACCGCTCATTCACAGGTTTAGCCTATCTGACCCTCAAGGCGGGAACCATCCATTATCCCGGATGACAGGATGCACTGGTTTATCTTAGCTAGCAAGTCTACCAGTGAAGGCTTACTAGAGCATCCGTTGGGGTTGGTGTCTGCGGTCTTTAACGGAGTCGGACTACAGACGCTCGATGCCTCGTTAGAGGAAATTAGGCAATAGCAACTGCCTGACGACGAGCAATAGGAACGATGTTGTTCGCATTTACTTTTTTTTTGAGCCCGGTATTTCCGAGAGAAGACTCACTCTCGACCTGAATCACGGGGCAGCGTTCGCCAACCTGTCGAAACCATTAAGGCCCCATGTCTTACTCCCATTATATATATTTGTTGAAGGGGTGGGGAGAGTTTGGGGAGGTTTCCAGATAAATTTTTAGGGTGTAATATCCGAACTACATAGATCGGTGAGAATGCGATCGCCTACTCTTTATCCTTATCCTTCTCTGGCTTCTCTGGCTTCTCTAGCTTTTCTCGCTCAAATTTTTGCTTCTTGTCGGCTATGGGTGCGGGTGGAGGTTCTGGTTTGATAACCGGGACGGTGATCGAAGGTGGTTGTGCAGTATTATCCCCAGATGAGGAAGCGGGTGCAGAATCCGATGGCTTGCGATCGCTACGAGAAAATGGCGGCGGTACAGGTGCGGGAGCAGGAACAACTTCGACGCTAACATCAGGAACGTTAGGTGAGTTTGCCGTGCCATCCTGCTGTTGGCGATACTGTTCTCTTTGCTTGCGGATGTCTTCTTTTAGTTTCTCAATCCGCGAGTCGTTATCATCCTGTTTTGAAGTTGCTTCCTGATTCGAGTCACTTCCAGCAGTGGAAGTATTCGGCACAGGATTACCCGTAGCGGGAATTGTAACTTCAGGTGGCGGCGTTTGTACGCCAGAGCGATCGCGCTGTTGCTGGGATCTTCTTCTGCGGGACGATCTTTGATTTTGGACTGGTTGCTGTTGAGTAGCAGTGGTATTAACTTTTTCTACAGGTTCAGCAGTGTTGCTAGCATCCTGAGTTGGTGGTTCTTCAATTGATGGTTGTTCAACGTTTGGCGATTTGGTTTGTGGAGGCGCGAACCAGTTAGAACTAAAAGCGATCGCAATTCCCGAAGCGATCGCAATTCCTGAAGCAATCAAAAAACCGCGCCATTTCAGTAATGAGGAAAATTTAATTCCCTCCCGGTTGTGGGGAGGGTTAAGGAGAGGTTGATTAATTCCCTCCTCCTTGCGGGGAGGATTAGGGAGAGGTTGATTTTTCTTTGCCTCTGGTGCAAGCTGAGGCACAAAAGCAACTGTAGGGGCTGTGTTTGTTGGCATCGCCGTAATTGACATACTGCTGGGACTCTCAAATTGAGATGGCAATAGAGACAGCCACTCATCCACACTTCCAGGTCGGTATTGAACATCAACAGCCATCCCGCGCATCACCGCCTGATTGACAGCCGGACTCAGATGCGATCGCAAATCGCGGGGTGCTGGCATCGGTTGTCTGTTTCGGATTGTTGCCGGCGTTGGGACTCGTGCCGTTAACAAAGCGTAAAGCGTCGCCGCTAACCCATAAACATCTGTGGCTGGAGTTCGCTTTGCTTGCGGTAAGTATTGCTCAATTGGAGCATAGCCTTCAGAAACAATATTTGTATGAGCCTGAGTCAAGTCAGGCGTAAACTCTCGCGCAATGCCAAAATCAATCAGCACTACCTCTTGAGTTCCCCCACGCAAAATGATGTTTTGCGGCTTGATATCCCGATGGAGCAGATTATTTTGATGCACCACCTTAACAGCTGCTGCAATCTGCCGTATAAAGTGGATAGCAGTTGTCTCTGGTAGAGGATTGTCTGAAAACACCACAGCTTGCAGAGTTTGACCAGCGATGTAGTCCATCACCAGGTAAGGCAACCCACCATCCATGAAGAAATCATTCACCCGAACAATATTCGGATGGACGCACAACGCCAAGCGTCTTGCTTCATCCTGAAACTGGCGCTGGAACCGGGCAAAGTCAGGATGTTGACGCAGAGAATCGTTGAGGGTTTTAATCACCACAAACTGACCCAAGTAGTGATGGGTAGCTTTAAAGGTGACACCAAACCCACCCCGTCCCAGTTCTTCTAAGAGCGTGTATTTGCCACCCTGCAAAGTTTTGCCTACTAACGTATCCATGCGATCGCAAAGGATGAAGGACTAATTAATTCTAAAGGTAATGCTCGTTACCCAGTTTACGCCCTCACGGAATGCGTTCTCAGGCGTAAGCTGGGTAAGGAGAAAACTCTAGAATTAGATTAGAATCGTTGACCGATACCAAATTGCAGCCTACTGTCGCCTTGGTTATTGATACCGAAGTCAGCCCGAATCAAGCCAATGGGTGAACTTAGACGCAGACCTGCTCCGTAGCCAAAGCCAGCCCCTGGCTTATCGCGCACAGTTCCCGGTTCTCCAGGTACTGTATCGCCAGAACCTAAGTCTGAGCCAAAGTCAGCGAATAAAACTCCCCCGACTGGCTGATAAATTGGGAAGCGATACTCCGCAGAGGCTAAGACAAAACTGCGACCGCTGGCGACATCACCACTGCCGTAACCGCGTACAGAATTAATACCGCCAAGATTAAATGCTTCGTAAGGCGGCAGGTTGCCAATTGTTGTGCCTCCCTGTACGTTAAAGGCAAGCACTTCTGCGTTTTTGTCGCCGATGAGATTGACTGGGACGTACTGGCTGTAGTTTGCTTGGAGACGGTTCATCAAAATATTGCCGTTACCGACTGGAATTGACTGTTCCGTACTGAGACTGAGTAGCGAACCTTTAGAGGGGTTAACTGGGTTGTCTCGGCGGTCTTGAACGACTCCAGCACTCAGCGCAACTTTGTCATCAATGCCATTTCCGCTGTAGGAAAGACGATTGCCTAATTCATCGACTGGGGAGAGATTGCCATCGCGATCGCGTATGCTGGTGCGGGTGTAGTTCAATCCCACCGAACCCTGAAAATCACCCACTGGTCGCGTCACTGTCACGCCGCCGCCAAAGCGTCCTTCCCTAACTTGATCTCCGTTTGGCAGCTTTACATCTTCATTAAAGGTGGCGGAAAGCTCCCGCTGTCGAAAAGCATCGACGGAATATCCCAGCCGGTCGGGGTTGCTGGCGCGATAGGGACTGCTAAACTTACCGTCAAACTGTACGTCTCTGGGGCTTACCTGGAGATTCCCGCCTAGTTGTTGGTTGGTGCCGCCCAAATTGCGATCATTGTAGCTAAGCGTACCGTAAAGACCGCTATTGTCGCTGTAGCCGCCGCCAACGTTGACAGAACGGGATTTACCCTCGGTTAGTTCGTAAGTGACATCCACTTTTCGAGGGTCGCCGTTGAGAGAAACATCGGCGTTCTCAAATAGTCCCAGCTGATACAGTTGTTGCAAGTCGCCTCTTGCCACATCCACGCGGAACGGTTGACCTGACTTTAGCTTGATCTCGCGCAGCAGGAAATCTTCTTTAGTACGTCCTTGAGTTGGCTTACCTTCTTTGTCTACAAAGCGGATTTTGACATCGCCAACGATACCCTCGGCAACTTGAATTGCTAGCACTCCATCGCGGCCCGGTTGCACAGCTATTACCTGCGCTAGTGTGTAACCATTTTTCTCATACCATTGTTTGATTTGTTGGACACCTTGGGTTATTGCCGCTGGGCTGATTTGTGTCCCTATCTGGGATTTGAAGATGTCGTTGGCAACTGCTGGCGTGAGGACTTGCGCCCCGGAAAGTTGAACGCTTCGCACTACCACTGGTGAAACTTGGAAGACTGCTCTCAAGCCATTTTTCTCAGCATAAGTAGTCACATTAGCATCCGCAAATAGTCCAGTTTCCAAAATCGCTGCAACATCTTTTTGCAGCTGACTTTGACTGGTATCTCCGCCGGGACGGGTGCTAATCGCATTTTGGGCAACTTGCTGCAATTCCCCCGTGACTCCCACCACTTGAACATCAGTTGCTGTGACTACCAAATCTGAGGAATTGACAGCGCGAGTTGGGGTAGCTCTTGGAGTCTGAGCTGTTGGTGTAAACTGAGGCGTGTTTATAGTTTCTGGTGCCGCAATTGCCCTAACTGGTGGTGTCGTGGCACTATTAACTGGGACAACCACTCTGTTACCATCTGCTGGTTTTGGAGTTGAAGTTGTTGCTACTGGCGTGGCAGTATTAACCGGGACAACTACCTTGGCATCTGCCAGTTTTTGGGTTGAAGTTGTTGCTACTGGCGTGGCAGTATTAACCGGGACAACTACCTTGGCATCTGCTAGTTCTGGTGTGGCAGTATTAGCCGGGACAACTGGGTTGGCATTTGCCAGTTTTTGAGTTGAAGTTGTTGCTACTGGTGTGGCACTATTAACCGGGACAACAAGGTTAGTAGCTTCCGCTTCTGGTGTTTGAGTTGGTGATGGGGTGGTGCTGGCTAAAGCGTGGGAACCTAAATCTGCGGCAGCCAGGACAGCTAAGGTATAAATGGCAAGGGATGGTACGCGCATATTCTAAAAAATTGAATTTTGTAGAGGCATTGCCGAAAATACCTGAGAAGGAATATTTTCTGCTAAGACAGGATAATGGTTTATCGCTTAAGTAGCTTTGTTGAAGAAAGACCCTTGCTTTTGCTCTCAGGTTCCAAGGTGCTGATTTGGGATTTGGGACTTGCACTAGGTTTTTAGAACCCCGCCACGCCCGTCGCTGGCTCCCCAACTTCCTCCCCGCAATCGAGAGAGGGGGCTAAAAAATATCAAAAGTTTAAAATATAACATCCGTGGAGGAGGTATTTGATGAGGATATTATGCCTGAGTAATGGTCATGGAGAGGATGCGATCGCTTGTGCGATTTTGCAACAACTCCAGCAACAGTCTGATTCTCTAGAATTAGCTGCTTTACCATTAGTGGGCGATGGACGCGCTTACGCCCAGTTGGATATCCCGATCATTGGCAAGGTGCAAACGATGCCCTCCGGTGGCTTTATATACATGGATGGGCGGCAATTGGCGCGAGATGTCAAAGGCGGTTTGCTGCAACTTACTCTCGCCCAGTACCAATCGATCCGCCAATATTGCAAACGCGGCGGAGCAATCTTGGCAGTGGGGGATATTGTACCGCTGCTCTTTGCCTGGTTGAGTGGCGTTCCTTACGCTTTTGTCGGCACCGCTAAGTCAGAATACTATTTGCGAGATGAAGCTGGAATATTGCCGCGTCGGTCGCGGCAAGAGCGTTGGGAAGGTTGGTCGGGTTCTGTATACTTGCCTTGGGAGCGTTGGCTAATGAGTCGTCGGCGTTGCAAGGCGGTTTTTCCCAGAGATGGACTGACAACTGAGACTTTACAAAAGTTCTCTATCCCTGCTTTGGATTTGGGGAACCCGATGATGGACGGTTTGGAACCTTCTAGACGACCATCGGTATTTTATGCCTCAGATATTGAACTGCAAGAAACTAAGCGATCGCTTATTATTACTCTTCTCCCAGGTTCTAGACCACCAGAAGCTTACGCGAATTGGCAGCAAATTCTTCAGTCTTGCCTTAGCTTAATGAAGGCGTTTTCACCTCGTCCGGTGATGTTTTTAGGCGCGATATCACCAGGATTAAATTTAGAACCGCTGCGTCAAAGTCTGGAATTACAAGGCTGGCACGAGCAAAATGATGAAGGCGGTAAATTAGATACTTCATCGTTTACTGTTCATCCCTCGGAAGTGGTATTTAAAAAAGAAAATGGCACTGTAATTCTTACCCAAGATGCTTATAACGATTGCTTGCATCAGGGAGATTTAGCGATCACTATGGCTGGTACAGCTACAGAACAGTTTGTCGGTTTGGGGAAACCTGCGATCGCCCTTCCCGGTAATGGCCCACAATTTACCCCAGCCTTTGCCGAAGCTCAATCTCGTCTTTTAGGGCCATCGTTAATTCTAGTTGACCAGCCAGCTAAAGTTGCCCATGTCGTACAGCAGGTACTACGCGACCCCGACCGACTGCAACTAATTGCTGAAAATGGTCTTCGCCGTATGGGAGAATCAGGTGCCGCGTGTCGCATTGCCTCCTGTCTGCTAGAGCGTTTGGGAAGAAGATGAGCGGGCATTTTGTATTTTATTATGCTAGAGAGTAGCTGTAGGTATTACCATCTTTATAGAGGCAACTTGTTTTCGCTTTCAAACCGTGGGAAATCCTCTGAAACCTCTCTCAGGCATAGGACTTATCTCCTAAGAGGTAATTTTAGAATTAATTGCCCACTTTTGCCAATAAACAGATTGTTTTGGTTCAACTAAGCAGTTGATTATTGAGGTATCAAAATCCATGTATAAAATTGGTGTATTGGATGATGATGAAACCTGGTGTTTGATAATCGAGCGCTTTTTAAGTAAAGAATTTGAAGTTTTTACCTATAAAAGGGTTTTTACTTTTTTACAAGAAGTAAATCAATATGATTTAGTAATCGTGGATTTTTCTATCCCTCCTGCCCAATATGAAAAAGGCATGGATGGCTCGGAAATAATCATGCACATAAAAAAAACTTCTCCTACCCCTCCTTTGTTAGTTTTAGTAACAGGATTTATAAGCACTACTAACTTAGAAGTGGGTCAAGAAATTTGTCCGGAAGCCGATGCTTTTATCGCTAAGGATGCCGGAATAGATGCAATTTTAAAAGAAATCAAACGCCTCCTTGCTTCTAAAGAAAAAGAAAATAACCCTCTAGCAGGATGAGCCACCCGCCCGCTTGGGTAGAGGCTAAATAATTCTTGTTGTCCGTTAGCGTTTGAAGGTTTGAAGGTTGGAAAGTTATTAGATTACCTCTAGTCAACGTTTCAACTTTCCAACTTTCTAACTTGACAACTCTTCGCGGACAACGGACAAAAAAACGAGCAATTGATATTGCAATTTAAAGACGTGAAAGCGCTGCTTAGGTGTTCTTGACCAATACCCCAGCTTCTCGCTGGATCGGGAGAACATCTAAAATATCAGTTTGAGCGCAATATTTAAGGTCTTCGAGACAGTCCAAACGTAGAAGCCTTTGACCGTGGCTGGCGTGGTGGAATAACTCTAGTAAATTGTCCTGCCACTGGCGATAAAGAGCGATCGCGCCAAACACTTCATCATTTCCCATGTCTACATTTGCTTTGTCTGCAAGGGCAGAAGCGATCGCGCCAGCACACACCGTATCCTCTAGGGAAAAACTGCCTTCCCAACCAGAACCCAACAACCATACATTCTCTGGTTGCCGATCCAAAAGATACTGCACTGCTGCTTGACGATTGATCAACGCAGCCGCCAGAACAACAGGAGATTCTTGCACTCGTTGCAGGGCGCGGGTGCCATTCGTGGTACTGATAAATAACCGCCGTCCCTGTACCCGTTCTGGAGTGCAATCAAGCGGAGAGTTGCCCAAATCGCAGCCAGTCACCTTAGCGCCACCTCGTTCCCCAGCACGCAGCCGCAGATCCGGCTCCCATTCTTCGCTGAAGAGCATCAATTTTTCCATATCGCTAAAGACTTGGACAGCCTCGGCACCAGCGTTTAGCGCTGTAGCAATGGTAGTGGTGGCACGCAGCACATCGATAGCGATCGCGCAGTCGGGAACACTATCTGGGGGCGTGAGTTCAGGGGTATGGTAAACAAATAATCTCACAAGCTAACTACACCTACAACGAAAGCTGCCGAGTAACATCTTACCTTTATCAGTGTCACTCAATAGCAACGCTCATCCTAAGGCGTTGCACGTATCCCTTGGCAACATCTAGCTATTATTTATTGAGCCTCGGTTTTTATGCTTGGTTTTCAGGCTATTTGCGTTATTTAATATTATTCTTAAACCCTATTCCTGTTAATTTTGCCGAGCTAGCTTTAAATATTTTGTTTTCTCAATTTAGGTAGCCGAAAGTCTCGCCAAAGCTTCCTTCATTGCTGGTGGCAACTGGCGCATAATCTTACCCTTGTCCCGGTCAACCACTACCAAAGTAACCCGCGCCGTAGCAAATAGAGTTTGTCCATCGGTAGATTGAATTTTGTAATCCCAATTAATTCGCACACCCTCGATTTCTGCCATCCGCGCCCTGACCACAGCCGTCATTCCCATCTGAATCGGTCGGTGGTAGCGCAAAGAAAGATCGACAACTGGCATATCGCATCCTAAGGCTACCAGTTCGGAAAAGTTGATGCCAATTGAACGCAAGCATTCCACCCGCGCTTCTTCCAACCAAGCAATATAGGAACCATGCCAGACAATGCCACCATAATCAGTGTGGTGAGGTTGCGCCCTTACTGGATATTCAAACCAGTTCTCGGTCGTTGCTGTCAGAGACAGGTTTTCGATAGCCCCAGTGGGCGGGAGTGATGGTGTTTGCGGTTCTTGTGACACGTTGCCAATCTTCACTCAATACACGATCTGGATTTTAACATCGTCGGGAAGTTCCTACTTGCAGAATTGGCAGTACAAGTGGGGATGATTCGTTGGCTTTTTTACTAAGGGGTGGGAGAGGGTGAGAAATGTGTAAGCTTGATGCCTTAGCAAAAGTGGAATATTTGACAACCCACAATAGCAATATCCAGCTAAAGACGGAAATCTGCTTTTTGAACTAGCCCCATACCGAAGGCCGTGATACCTTTAAAAATGGTGCGAGCGTCCTGTAACAACAGGACGAAAAGAAAACCCCTGGCAGAAACTCGACATCTTCTAAAAGCCGAGTGTAAAGATTATAGATATTTAGGATACAATCCTATAATGAGAATCGTCCGCCAGTATCGAGTGCGCCCAACTCAACACCAGTTAGTTACAATGAAGGAGTGGATAGGAGCGCTCAGATGGCAGTGCAATTATCGGTTAGCTGAAGGCTTTAAGTGGTGGAAGCAAAACCGTTGTAAAATTGGCGGCGATGACACAAGCAGTTGTGCGATCGCACCGCTAAAAAACAGTCGAAACTACTACATCCAAAAGCGCCACTTTAAAAAAACCAACGAGTTATTCCCATTCTATAAAAACATTTTTTTTCATTGGTTACAAAACTGCGTTGAGCAGGTGGCAATCCCTCGATACAATCGGAAAGCCCAGAAGCAAATTGAGCGATTACAGCTTCAGTTGTATCGCCATCAGGGTAGTAAGCATCAAGTTAAAATCAAACAACTTGAATTGGCACCTGTAAAGCTGGCTTCCCAACGTCAAAATTTTCGCTCCCAAACTGCTAAGTGGCTGTTGAAGCAATTGATGGTTGTTGATAAAGACTTGAATACCAAAAAACTCGCCCCAAGCAAATTGACATTTGTTACTGGTGCGGTAGAGGAGCAATTCTTATCTATCGTGGCGATCGCAACTGCGGTGGAGAGCAACTTACCATTCGGATGCTTGAATGCGCGAGGGGAGAATTGCCTATGGGCCATAAATCAAAAAGATTTTGGCGGCGATGCGGTTTTCAAGCCGCAGGCTAACAGATGGTATTTCTGTCCTAATTGCGGACTGGATCTCGAACGAGATGAAAGCGCAGTTAGGAAGGTGGAAAAAAAAGCGGTGGGCATCTTGTCTGGAGGCCGGATCGGGAGAGAAAAAAAAGCTCCTGTTGAGGGAGTATCCCTGTTTTGGAAAAATGCCCGACGACTAAAGGATACTGTTGGTCAATTCCCGAAAGGGCAGACCCTTCCCCGAAACAGGGAGGGGGTTGCAGGCTCCCCCTTCCGAGAACAAAAATTCTTCCCCCTCTTATACAGAGGGGACTGGGGGATGGGGTTGTCTGACGCTAACAGTATCTTAAAGTCGCGGCTCTCGCGTCCAAGCCTGCTTTTGCGGGCTTTAGGTAAGCCTGGGTCAGCAGGCTTAGACGCGAGAGCATCAAGGCAAAAAAGCCTGTGGGTATGTATGCAAAATTGGGATGCAGCCCTTGTTGCAGCGAAAAACCCCAAAATAACCCGTAAGGTTCAGCAGGGGGATACGTCACCGAAAATCGGGTTAAGTCGTCCGCTAAGCAATTTTGTTTAAAAATCAGAGTCTGGAGGTATCTTTCCATGTCAATTCGTCTATATGTAGGCAATCTGCCCAAAGAAGAAGTAGACCGTCAAGAGTTACAAACGATGTTTGGGGAAATGAGTGATTCCGTTTCCACCAAAGTGATTAAAGACCGTAAAACTGGTAAATGCCGAGGGTTTGCTTTTGTAACCGTGAAAACGGATGAATTGGCTGATGAAATTATTGAAAAGTTCAACGGTCAGATGTTCAAAGAAAGCCCTTTGAAAATAGAAAAGGCATTGCCGAGAGCTAAGGGTGAAGGGGAAGAGGAGGCTCCCCGTCCCCCAGCTCCAGCTCCCATTAAAGACAGCAACAAAGCCAGCGGTGGTGGCGAGCGTAGCGGTGGTGGCGAGCGTACTGAGCGCAGCAGCGATCGCCCAAGCGGCGGCGGCGGCGGTCGTCGTGGCGGCACCAAGAAGTCTCGACGCTCTGATAATGCTACCGTTAATGTTAATGCTGATTCAGACGCTTTTCAACCAGATCCCCGCTGGGCTGGGGAATTGGCAAAGCTGAAGGAGCTTTTGGCTGCACAAAGCAATTAGTCATTAGTCACCGAAAACTTGTAAGGTGGGCAATTTGTTAGGTTTTAACAAATTGCCCACCTTACAATTTTTAAACCTGCAAACGCCAACAGACTACTGAGTAATAGGAACTTGCAACCAGTCTTGCAGGTGGTGTTGTAACTTCAATGCAAATTCTGGTCGCTGGTTAAAATGTTCGGTGCGAACCGGCTTGCGATCGCTATCCAGAGTCCAGCCGTAATCGCTGCTTAAGCGCAATTTGCCCTGCCAGTCAGAAACTGAGACAATTAGCGCACTGGCAGGGCTATTGTCTATCCCTTGAACCCGAAACACGTAGTTAAAGGTATTTTGGCTGGCGGCTGCAACCGTGGAAGGCTGACCGCATTTTAGAGCAAGACGCGATCGCACTTGCTCTGTTAGGTCTGGTTTCTCTAAATCTAAGAGAGTTTTTACTGCTAAGGTCAGAGCAAAATAAAATTCTTCAACAGGAACAAATTCAAGCTGCATACACACAATATCGGTTGTAACCGTTTGCATCTTACAACTAATGGTTGTAATTATAAGAGTCGGTGTAAGACAAAAGACTTAGCGGTAAATTAACTAAATCCAAGCGTTGCTGCTGTAAAGTTATCTCAGGCATAGCCAAACCAAATCCCTGTCCATAATCTGCACCCAGTTCCCGGCAGAATTCAATATCTTCAATATCCTCAAGCCCCTCTGTCACCACTTTAATGCCAAAATTGTGAGCAGAATCCACCAAACTTGTGAGCATAACCTGCTTGAGAGCATGCTGGCTGCAACCATGCACGAGTCGCTTGTCGATTTTAATTACATCTGGACAAAATTCCATAAAGTAGTTCTCAGTAGAGGCGCAAGCGCACAAATCATCTACCGCAATGCCAAATCCCCACTCGCGCAAGCGGTTGATATTCTGCAACAGTCTTGGACACCTCAGCAGAGCTTCCACTTCGGTTAATTCAAATACAATTTGTTCTGGTTGTAGCCCCAAATCTAAAATTTGCTTTAAGTTTTGATCTAGAGAATTAGCATCGCGAATAATCGCATTAGGTAATATATTAATAAAAAATTTTTGATTGCTTTTAGTAGCAGCAATTGAGTCTAAACAAATTGTTCGAGCTAATTCATCAAACTCACAAGCCAACTGAGTTGACATAGCTGCTTCAATCAATTGATAACCGTTGAAGTCTGCTTCCCCATCGTCTTTGGCGCGTGCTAGACATTCATAAGCGATCGCTTCGCCGGATGCCAGGTCAAAAATTGGCTGATATTTGAAAAATATACGCTGCTTTGATAAAACATGAAAAAACCAACTGTATTTAACAGCTTTGGTAATTGTCACTATCGGTTGAGCTTTTAAAAAATCTACCAGTAAACTTGGCAAATCGCAGAGCGATCGCGCAATAAAAAAGCGCGATCCAGCTTGGCTAATTTCAGAAAGTACCTGACTGATATTTAAGAAAATACTGGCTACCTCATTCCGACTATCTATACTTCGATAGAAAAGTTGAGGAAGGACAGGAAGCTCCTGAAAACCAGCTTTACAAAGACAACGACTTGTTTCCCCGTCATCTGGTTGAATAATTAAATAAAGCGGGTTAATTTTTGGCACTATAGCAGATACAACCATTTATTTAACTTATGTAACAAGATATACAAAACTAAAAAATACATTACGAAACCTCAGAATATCTTCTACCTGAGGGTGTAAAAGGTATTACCAAAGGTACTATAAGTTGATTTTTAAAAAATGGGAAGAGTGCAGCCCAAATCGTTAGATTGCAGTAGCTTATGAGAGACAGCGTTGCCTCTTATGGCAAATTTCTCAGTATCAAAGTAATAAAAAGCGCACCTAGATAGTAGACTGACTGCAAGCAGCCACAGCCTGGGTATTGACCGGGGGCATAAATTCTAGGGAGTTTTCACAATGAGCGCAGAACAAGATCCGGTTAAGTTAATGAAACAGGAAGTAGGTAGGGCAGCCGCCGCCCGCGTCCAGTCTGGTACGATTGTGGGGCTGGGTACAGGCTCGACCACGGCGTATGCGATCGAGTTTTTGGGCGATCGCATCAAAAAAGGCGAATTAAAAGACATCAAAGGCATCCCCACCTCATTTCAAGCCTCAGTGCTGGCAAAACAGTACGGGATACCCTTAACCACCCTTGATGAAGTTGACCACATTGATATTGCTATTGACGGAGCCGATGAAGTCGATCCGCAGCACAACCTAATTAAAGGTGGGGGTGCTGCTCACACCCGCGAAAAAATAGTAGATGCCCTGGCAGAGCAGTTTATCGTCGTCGTAGATAGCTCTAAGATAGTTGACAGACTGGGGTCCACCTTCCCTGTCCCAGTGGAAGTGATACCCCTAGCGATGACCCCAGTCATGCGTGCCATCGAAAAATTAGGTGGTAAACCAGAACTGCGAATGGGTGTAAAAAAAGCGGGGCCAGTGATCACAGATCAAGGCAACATGGTTATTGATGTGAAATTTGACAGCATCGACAACCCAGGCGAATTAGAAAAAACCCTAAATAACATCCCTGGCGTTTTGGAAAATGGCTTGTTCGTAGGGGTTACAGATTTAGTGCTGGTTGGTGAAGTAGTAGATGGTAAACCCGTAATTCGCGAACTTTAGCGATCGCGTAGCACAGCTACTTCATAGTTGGGGCTGAGGATTTCTTTTCCCCCCCAACCAAAATTACAATTATTGGCTACAATTTTTCCGGGATGAACCCCACCTTTGTATGCTGCCCGACAGAGGATGAGGGATTGACCGCCTTCGTAACCAGCCACTATAAACCCTGCTGGAATTTGTCCATTAGATGCAGCTATCCAATTAATTTGGACGCTCCGGGGTGCGGTGAGAACTTCATAGTTAGGTTGCAGAACTTCCTGTCCTCCCCAGCCAAAATTACAATTATTGCTAACAACTTTGCCTGGATGCACCCCATTTTTGTATTTTGTTCGACAGATGTACAGGGAACTGCCATTTTCCTTGCCACCTACCACTGCTTTTGGTGGCACTTGTCCGTTAGATGCAGCAACCCAAGCAAAGGAAATTTGAAGTTGGGATAGATTCTGAGCCAGAATAGTAGAATTAGATGTCAGAATTAAAGTAATTGGTAAAACAGAGAGCGCGGCGACACGGATACTTTTTGTAGTCATTGTTTCCCTTAAAAATGATTTTGTTGACTGATAAGCACAAGTCTTTTGAATCGTGTGAAAACTCTTAGTTTTGTTAAACTACAAGCGTACTCATGCCGCTTCCTGATTAGCTCGTATTTATGATGCAATATCGTCGCTTTGGGCGGACAAATTTACAGATGCCAGTGTTTTCCTGTGGGGGAATGCGCTACCAGTTTAAGTGGCAAGATGTCCCGGCGTGGCAAATTCCGGGCGAACATCAAAAGAATCTAGAGGCAACGATTTGCCGCTCATTAGAAGTTGGAATTAATCATATTGAAACTGCTCGTGGATATGGCACCTCCGAGATGCAGTTGGGGCGCATTCTGCCAACTTTCCCCAGAGAAAAGTTAATTGTGCAGACAAAAATCAGCCCTAAGTCAGACGCTAAGGAATTTCGGCGGGAGTTTGAAAAGTCACTTTCTTACCTGAAGTTAGATTACGTTGATTTATTGGGGCTGCATGGTATTAATACCCTCGAATTGCTGCACGATAGTATTAAACCGGGTGGCTGTCTTTCTGTGGCACGGCAGCTACAAGATCAGGGGAAGGTTAGGTTTATCGGCTTCTCGACTCACGGGCCGACCGATGTTATTGTCAAGACAATTGAAACCAATCAGTTTGATTATGTCAACCTGCATTGGTACTACATTAATCAGTTTAATTGGGCAGCAGTTGAGGCAGCTTCTCGGCACGATATGGGCGTTTTTATTATCAGTCCTTCGGAGAAAGGGGGAATGCTATTTAAACCGCCGCAAAAATTGGTGGATTTGTGCTATCCCCTCAGCCCAATCGTGTTTAATGATTTGTTTTGTTTGAGTCATCCGCAGGTGCATACTCTCAGTATTGGGGCATCAAAACCGCAGGATTTCGAGGAACATTTGAAGACTTTGCCGCTGTTGGAGAAGGCAGAGTCAGTTCTGTTGCCGATTTTAGAGCGTTTGGAGAAGCAAGCGATCGCTACTTTCGGCGAAGACTGGGTGAAAACCTGGCACGTTGGCTTACCCACACCTGAAGAAACTCCCGGCGGGTTGAATATCCAGGTGATTCTGTGGTTGAGAAATCTAGCGATCGCCTACGATATGATTGACTACGCCAAAATGCGCTACAACTTGCTAGGTAACGGCGGTCACTGGTTTCCAGGCGCAAAGGCAGACCGAGTCAGAGAACTAGATTTGCAGCAATATCTGGCACACAGCCCCCACGCTGACCAGATTCCCGCCTTACTTGAAGACGCGCATCGGCTACTCGGCGGTCAAACTGTTAAAAGGCTTTCGCAACAATAAAAGAGTGAGGAGTTTTGAATTATAACTCCTCAATATAGCCTTTTCCTGTCTAGTGAGGTACGCTCAAAGCATAGAGCATGAGTATTTTCTTGATTAGAGATGAAACCCTACTCCCTTGACCTGCGGCAAAAAATTGTTGACACCTA